>QOPC01000017.1 GCA_003331545.1 SAR86 cluster bacterium | reverse complement strand
ATCGAAGGTAACGCGCAAGAATGTCAAAAGCCATCATCGCTCTTGCATGACCTAAGTGACAGTTATCATAAACCGTCATTCCACATACATACATCCCAACCTCGCCCTCATTAATGGGCACAAAATCTTCTTTCTGATTGGTTAAGGAATTATAAAACTTAATTGTCATCTGTTATTTGATATATGAATCACTTATTATAGAGAACTTAAATGGAATGTAGGTTTTATTAATGTCAAAAATACAAATTGCTATCTTAATAATCATTGTAACCGCTGTTACATCAATCTTCTTCCTATTACCAACAGATCAAAAAGATCAGACCGAATACTATCCAGAGGAGGATCAAATGTCACTTGTTACTATTTCTACTTCAGCCGGAGATATCCATTTAGAGCTTGATGATGCCAATGCACCAATAACTGTAGCTAATTTTTTAAAATTAGCTGAGGATGATTACTATGCTGGTACGATTTTTCATAGAATCATTGATGGATTTATGGTTCAAGGCGGAGGGTTGGATGAAAATATGTCTCCAAAGCCTAGTGGCACAGATCCAATTCAAAATGAAGCAAACAATGGTTTGAAAAATGATCGAGGCACCATTGCAATGGCTAGGACTATGGATCCTCACTCTGCTACAGGTCAGTTTTTTATCAATCATAAAGATAATGATTTCCTTAATCATACCGCTGAGACATCTCAAGGCTGGGGCTACGCAGTCTTTGGTTCAGTAATTGATGGGATGGATGTTGTGGATCAAATTGCTTTAAGTGTTACTTCTAACGTTGGTGGTTACGCTGATGCACCACTTGAACCAACAATGATTAATTCAGTTACAGTGAGTGAATGAAGTTAGGATTCATATCGGATCTTCATTTGTCTGAAAATATGCCCTCTATCACTGAGGGCTTTTTCGATTTTTTACATACCGCATCTCAAGAACTATCTCATCTTTACATCTTAGGTGATCTTTTTGAATCATGGATAGGTGATGATGATGATTCTGAATATGCATTAAAAGTAATCAAGAAAATAAATCATGCTTCGCGCAATGGATTAGAAATATTTTTTATTCATGGAAATAGAGATTTTTTGTGTGGTCAAGAATTTGCTCTACGCTCTAACCTCACTCTACTCCCGGATCCATTTTTTATTAACTTTTTTGATCAAAAAATTGCTCTTTCTCATGGAGATGATTTTTGTACCAATGACCATCAATATATTGAATTTAAAAAAGAGGTTCGATCTCAGAAATGGCAAGATACATTTTTGAAAAAAACTCTAGATGAGCGTCTAAAAATTGCATCTAATATGCGTGATGCCAGTCAAACAAATAATAGTGGAAAAGATATGTCCATTATGGATGTCACTACAAGTGCCATTGATGAATTCTTTGTGAAACATCAAATAGATTTACTAATTCATGGCCATACTCATAGACCAAAAATCCATCATAATGATGTGGGTACTCGAGTTGTGTTAGGTGACTGGCACGAAACTGGTTGGTGTCTTTTTCTTGATCAGGAACAACAAGAATTAAAAGAATTTAAGCTGTAATACTATTGTTTGTTAGTAAATAATACTGTATAAATATACAGTATTTAAAAATCCCATGACTATTAACTATCTCGGTTCAATATCGGCAAATGATTTGCCTGCAAGTTTTACAAAATTTTTTGTAGAACCTGTGTCTGTAGGCTTTCCCAGTCCAGCTAATGATTACCTAGAGAGTCCTATCGATCTTAATAAATACCTGATTAAAAACGGAGCGGCAACTTTCTTGGTGAGAGTTTCTGGAGATTCGATGCTAAATGCAAATATTGCTGATCAAGCTATATTAATAGTCGATCGAAGCCTTAAGCCGAAGCATGGCAGTATCGTGGTTGCTTCTTTAGATGGTGACTTTGTATGCAAGCGATTACAGCTTAAGCCTAGGCTATGTTTAATGCCAGAAAATACTAAGTATGAACCAATCTATGTCCAGCATGGTCAAGATCTAGATATTATGGGGACAGTAACTGCAGCAATTAATAAGTTTGAATGAAATTATTGGCACTAGTAGATTGCGATAATTTCTATGCTTCATGCGAAAGAGTTTTTAGACCAGATTTAAAACGAAAGCCTATAGTTGTTCTATCCAATAATGATGGTTGTGTAATTGCCAGAAGCAAAGAGGCCAAGGCCATGGGAATAAAAATGGGTATCCCTTGGTTTCAAGTCAAGACGGCATATTTAGCTCAAGGAGGTAAGGTGTTTTCTTCTAATTTTGCCTTATATGGTGATTTGTCTAAGAGGGTGATGAATATTCTTGATGGGATGGTAAAAAAAATAGAGGTTTATAGCATCGATGAGGCATTTTTAGACCTGCGACATATACAACAACCAAGTCAAGCACATGAATTTGGCATTTACTGCAGAAACACAATACATCAATGGGTTGGCATTCCCGTTCGCATTGGAATAGCACCAACAAAGACTCTAACCAAGGTTGCCAGCCACGTAGCAAAAAATAAGAGTAACGGAACAGGAGTTTACTGTCTTAGTAATAAAGAACAGATAACTCATATTCTCAAAACTCTCCCTATTGAGGAAGTTTGGGGTATTGGTCGCAGACTCTCTCAACAGCTTAATCAATTGGGAACATATTCTGCCTACGACTTAATGCAAATGGATATTAGATTTATTAGAAAAAAATTTAGCGTTGTTTTAGAGCGTACAGTGAGAGAATTAAGAGGAGAGCCATGCATTCAAATAGAAGACAATGTTGATCCAAAGAAACAGATTGTTGTAAGTCGAAGTTTTAGAGGTAAGATTGAAAATTTGAATTTGCTGAAACCACTGATCAGTAATTTTGCCGTACGAGCAGGAGAGAAACTAAGGCATGAAAAACAAAAATGTTCTCAAGTTTCAGTATTTATTTCAACCAGTCGATTCAATAAAAAACTACAGCATCGAGGCTATCATAGCTTTCAGTTTCCCTGCCCTATAGATGATACAAGGAGTATTTTAATGGGCGCAAACAGGTCTTTGAATACAATTTTTAGAAGCGGTTACCCTTATGCAAAAGCGGGAATACTGCTGAGTCATTTTTCAAATCCAACTTGTATTCAGCGATCTCTTTTTGAAGCAACGGATCAAGAGAGTTTCAAGCAAGATACAAATTTAATGCAAGTAATAGATGGGCTGAATAGTTATCAAACACAAATTTACTATGCATCACAATATCCTGCAGGATCATCACCCATACAGAAAAAAATGGTATCGCCTAAATACACAACAAATTGGTGGGATTTACCAACAACTAAGTAGAGAAATATCTTTCATAATGAACTTCAGAAAGTTCTAAAAACTCAGCATAAATCTGGTCTTTTAGCTCAGCAAGCTCTGAGCTGGTATGACAGGTTATACCAAATTGATGTAAATCTAAGTCTTGTGAGCCGGCGGCACGAAGTAAATCAAAGATCCAGGTCATGGGATCCATTGAATCGTTAAAATTAATTCCCTGGTCATGCAAGCGAGTTGCCAATAAATTAGGATCGGTTACAGAAAATCTATCCTTCAATACAGTTAATTTAAAGCTTTCAAGGCGAAGATTAACTGTTTCTTTTTCAGGAACAGCATATTTATTCCAATTAATAACCTCATGAACAAAACGTTTGCAGCCCTTGCAAACATTATCTCCATAGGTGGTAGAGCATATACCTAAACATGGTGTGGAAGCTTTATTCTTCTTCATAGAGTGGATAATACATTATTTAATTCATATAAATGTAACGAAATGGTTAATAGGCTTGGGGATTTAGGGATACCACAGTAAAATGACGGTCCAGGGAGAAATTTATGCTTCAAGATTACAAAGAACATTGTGAAGAAAGGGAAAAACAAGGGATACCACCCCTGCCGCTTTCTGCTCAACAAACATCAGATTTGGTTGAATTACTTAAATCTGAGCATGCGGAATCAGATTTATTATTAGAACTACTGAAAGAAAGAATACCTGCAGGAGTTGATCAAGCAGCTTACGTAAAAGCAGGATTTTTAGCTGATATCACAACAGATAAAACAAATAGTCCCTACATTTCAAAACAAGAAGCTGTAATGATTTTAGGAACAATGCTCGGTGGCTACAATATTCAGCCTTTGATTAAATGTTTGGAGAATGACGAGTTGGGTGAGGTGGCAGCGAATGCATTGAGCACAACACTACTTATCTTTGATGCTTTTAATGAGGTGCTAGCTCTTTCAGAAACTAATAAAAATGCGAAGACCGTTATAGATGCATGGGCTGAGGGTACATGGTTTAAAGAAAAACAGGAAATTGCAGAGCAAATTAAATTAACAGTTTATAAAGTGCCTGGTGAAATTAATACAGACGATTTATCTCCTGCAACTGATGCTTGGTCTAGGCCAGATATCCCATTGCATGCATTGGCAATGTTTAAAATGCCAAGAGAAGGTTTAGAAAAACCTCTCGAGACGATAGAAGATTTAAAGAAAAAAGGTAATCCATTGGTTTTTGTTGGAGACGTAGTTGGAACGGGCTCATCAAGAAAATCAGCAACAAACTCTGTACTTTGGCATATGGGCGATGAAATTCCATGCATTCCTAATAAAAAAGAAGGTGGATTTTGTTTTGGCGGAAAGATTGCTCCAATTTTTTTTAATACGTTAGAAGATTCAGGAGCATTTCCAGTCGAATGTGATGTTTCTCAATTAAATATGGGACAAGAAATAATATTTGAGCCATTTAATGGAAAAATCTTAGATGCAGAAAGCGGTAAAACTTTATCAACATTTGAACTAAAAACTCCTGTCCTTCTTGATGAGGTGCGAGCAAATGGTCGTATTCCACTAATTATTGGAAGACAGTTAACAGATAAGACAAGGGAAGCACTTGGTTTAGAACCAACCGATATCTTCACAAGGCCTGATGCTGAAGATTCATCAGAACAGGGTTTCACACTTGCACAAAAAATGGTGGGCAAAGCCTGCGGAGTTAAAGGGGTAAGGTCTGGAACATATTGTGAGCCAAGAATGACAACAGTGGGATCGCAAGATACAACAGGACCAATGACAAGGGATGAATTAAAGGAGTTAGCTTGTCTAGGATTTTCAGCAGATCTTGTAATGCAGTCCTTTTGTCATACTGCTGCATATCCCAAACCAGTAGATATTGATACGCAACATACTTTACCAGATTTTATTATGAATCGTGGTGGGGTATCACTAAAACCAGGTGATGGGATCATTCATTCCTGGTTAAACAGGATGTTATTGCCTGATGGAGTCGGAACTGGTGGAGATAGCCATACTCGTTTTCCATTAGGTATAAGTTTCCCAGCTGGATCAGGACTAGTTGCCTTTGCTGCAGCATTAGGAGTAATGCCCCTTGATATGCCTGAATCAGTGCTTGTAAGATTTAAGGGAGAAATGCAACCTGGAATAACTCTAAGAGATTTAGTAAATGCCATCCCGTATGCTGCAATTCAGAAAGGTCTTTTGACTGTTGCAAAAGAAGGTAAGAAAAATATTTTTTCTGGTCGCTGTCTTGAAATAGAGGGTTTACCAGACCTAAAGGTAGAACAAGCATTTGAATTATCTGATGCATCTGCTGAAAGATCTGCTTCAGGTTGCACAGTTAGATTAAATAAAGAGCCGATCATTGAGTATTTGAGATCTAATATAGTAATGTTGCGATGGATGATTGGAAGTGGTTATGGTGATGCCAAAACTTTGGAAAGAAGAGCCCAGGCAATGGAAGAATGGATCGAAAATCCTGAATTACTTGAGCCCGATAAAGATGCTGAGTATGCTGAAATAATTGAAATTGATCTCAATGAAATTAAAGAGCCGCTATTGGCATGCCCAAATGATCCAGATGATATCAAGCCTTTATCCGAAGTTGCAGAGACCAAGATTGATGAAGTCTTCATTGGATCATGTATGACGAACATAGGCCACTTTAGAGCTGCTGGTCATTTACTTAAAAAATATAATGGAACTAAGGCAAGGCTTTGGATAGTTCCTCCCACCAAAATGGATGAGAAGCAACTGATGGAGGAAGGCATTTATAATGTCTTTGGAACATCGGGCGCAAGAACTGAATTGCCTGGTTGTTCCCTTTGTATGGGTAATCAAGCAAGAGTCTTAGCAAATTCTACAGTTGTCTCAACTTCTACAAGAAACTTTCCAAATAGATTGGGTGATGGAGCAGACGTATTTTTAGCTTCAGCCGAACTTGCGGCAATTGCCTCAGTTATAGGTAAACTGCCTTCACCAAAAGAATACTTAAAATTCATGGAAGAAATTAATCCCCTGGCTGATGAAATATATCGTTATTTAAATTTTAATGAAATAGATAATTATGTTGAGAGTGCAAATGCAGCTGACATTCCAGCAGTAAATATTGTTAGCGCTTAATTAGATTTTTCTCTAGCAACTTTTTTATCGTCACCTCTTGACGATTCAAGATCTTCTAAATAATCCGAACTGATTGATGTTGGGTATTTACCATCAAAAATAGATATCTCAAAATTTTGAATATTTGGGTTGCCCTCTTGAGCAGACGCAATTAAATCATTGAGATCTTGATAAATGAGCCAATCAGCACCGATTTCTTTTGCAACTTCCTCATCAGTTCTGCCAGATGCAATCAATTCATTGGTTGCCGCCATATCGATACCGTAAAGGTTCTGAAATTTTACTGCAGGGGCTGCAGATGAAAAATATACTTTATTGGCACCAGCTTCTTTGGCCATTTCAATAATTCTTTTACTAGTTGTTCCTCGAACAATTGAATCATCCACCAAAAGTACATTCTTACCTTTGAATTCAAGATCTAATATATTAAGTTTGCGTCTTACTGATTTTTTTCTCTCTTCCTGATTGGGCATAATAAAGGTTCTACCAACATATCTGTTTTTGACAAAACCCTGTCTATATGGAAGTTTTAATGCAGCAGCAAGTTGCAATGCTGCCGTGGTAGAACTATCAGGTATTGGGATTACAACATCTATATCATGATTAGGATTTAGCTTAAGAATCTTTTTAGCTAACTTTTGACCCATTCTCATTCTAGCTTTATAAACGGAAATTTCATCCAGTGTTGAATCAGGTCTTGATAAATAAACATATTCAAATATGCATGGGGTAGCTTCCGCATTTTCTGCACATTGTTCGCTATGCATATTTCCATCAATGTCTATATAAACGGCTTCTCCAGGATTTACATCCCTTAAAGTTTTGAAACCTAAAGCAGAAAAAGAAGCATTTTCAGAAGCGACTATATATTCTTTCTTTGTTGGTCCGTCTCTTTCGCCAATTACCAATGGACGAATGCCTCGTGGATCCCTAAAAGCGAGCAAGCCAAAACCTGTAATTAGAGCAACAACTGCATATGCTCCTTGACATCTTATGTGAGTTTTTCTTACGGCTTGAAAGAAATGTTTTTTAGAGGGCAAAATTGCACGCTGCTTACCAAGCTCATGTGCAAAAATATTTAATAGCACTTCTGAATCGGAATCAGTGTTGAGATGCCTCATCTCAGCATGAAATAATTCCCGGGCAAGGACTTTTGAATTTGTTAAGTTTCCGTTATGTGCAATGTTAATTCCATAGGGTGAATTTACATACATAGGTTGTGCAAACTCTTTACCACCTCCGCCAGCCGTTGGATATCTCACATGACCAATGCCGTAATTCCCTAATAATCTGTTCATGTGTACTTGTTGAAAGGCATCTCGGACATAGCCCATAGATTTTCGACTGTTGAGCTTGCCACTCTGATCACAAACAACCATTCCAGCTGCGTCTTGACCTCTATGTTGAAGCATTAGCAAGGAATCATAGATTGAGCTAGCTACATGATTCTCAGAATATATACCAACTATTCCACACATTATGTTGTCTCTTGAATTGTGCTGATGTTTGATTCAAGCATAACTGAATTTCTGTTCGAGATCATACTTTTAAAGAATTTTTCCGTTAATGGTGCATATTTTTTTAAATATTGAGCACTTTTAGAATTTTCAACAAAATTCGATTGCTTAAATTCACTTGGCAGAATCAAATAAATTAATAGAATTAGAATAATACCTCTTATAAACCCAAAGATAACTCCTAGGAGCCTGTCTAAGCCTCCCATGCCAGACCATTGAACCAAACTACGAATTAATTTAACTAAATATCCTCCAATAAATAATATGCCGATAAATATAATTACAATTAAAAGTATTCTTCTTATCTCGGGATTATTTATATAATCTGAAAAATAAGAATCTAAGTATTCATTCAAAAATATTGATGCTGCAAAAGCAAAGATCCAAAGCAATAGAGATAAACTTTCTTGAATAAAGCCCTTAAAAAAAGCTATTAAGCCTGAAAGAATAATAATGCCTATCACAACATAGTCGAAGATAGATAAGGCTAAGGACTCCAAACTATAACCTCTCCAGATTTTATACCAGCAATTTTATTAAGTTTCTTTTGATTCTCTTCAATATCTTTTTTTGTAGCAAATGGTCCAACCAAAACATTAGTTAAATTAACGTTTGATTCATTTTGCTTTGTAAAAGCTGGAAAACCAGAATCATTGTATGATTTCACAACAGCAGAAATAGCCTTTGAAGACTCAAAGGCGCCAATTTTGTATACATATAGATTGAAATCAATTTTAGCTACTCGCTCTTTTGCGGATGGAAGAGTATCTTTTGTATCAATTTTAAAATCGCCAATGTTAACCTCTTCAAATTCTATCTTTTGACGGTTCTGAGTATCAACAGATGGTTCTGGTAACTCAGGAATATTGATATTGATACTGGGTTGGTACTTGGGTTGAGGAGAAAGAGCAAAAATAAGTACCCACATTAAAATAGTTACTGCGACGAAAATTCCAAGCAGGCGATTGAAGCTCATTTTTTGGGATATAGTTTAGAAAGAAGGCTTGCTATTTTTGTTCTTAAATCTTTGCGATGAACTATCATGTCAATGGCGCCATGTTCTAATAAAAACTCAGATTTTTGAAAATCCTCTGGCAATTCAACTCTTACGGTTTGCTCAATTACCCGCCTTCCTGCAAATCCTACTAGTGCTTTTGGCTCAGCTATGTTTATGTCGCCAAGCATTGCAAGGCTTGCTGAAACACCACCATAGATAGGATCTATCATTACAGAAATATAAGGCAATTTTTCTTCTTTGAGTTTTTCTAGTGCTGCGGATGTTTTAGCCATTTGCATTAATGAAACCATAGATTCCTGCATTCTAGCTCCTCCACTTGTTGAAAAACATACAAAAGGAAGTTTGTTGGCAATTGCAGCATCTATACCTTCAACAAATTTTGTCCCAACTGCTCCACCCATAGATCCACCCATATAGCGAAATTCAAAGGCAGCAACAATAATTTCAATTCCCTCAAGCATTCCCTTCGCAATAATGATAGCCTCTTCCTCACCAGTATTTGAGACCGCTTCTTTAATTCTTTGGCTATAGGATTTAGTATCTTTGAATTTTAAAATATCTTTGGTGGTAATTTTAGTTGCAAGTTCATGAAAACTGCCGCCATCAAAGAATATTGACATTCTTGTTCGCGCTCCAATACGAAGATGATGACCACATTTTGGACAAACAAATAGTGATTTTTCTAATTCAGGCTGATATAAAATAGCCTCGCATGCAGGGCAATTGTTCCAAAGGCCGTCAGGAACCTTGCTTTTTCTTGATGTGGAATCATTATTTGAGCCAATAGATGGAATTAATCTTGTTAACCAATTCATTAACTTATTGCCTCAGACATTTCAATTAGGTAATCATATATTTTTTTATATTCCCTTGATTCAGACTGCTCATGAATCATTTGCACTAAGGATGATCCAATCACAATGCCATCAGATATCTTGCTCAAATTAACAGCATCATCAGTGGTCTTGATACCAAAGCCTGCAAAAATAGGAAGAGAGGTTTGAGAGGAAATATAATCAATATTTTTTTCAGCTTCATTAATATCTAAATGAGATGACCCTGTAACACCCCTCAGAGTAACGTAGTATATAAACCCTGAGCTGGAGTCACATATTTTTGCAATTCTGTCTTTGCTAGTTGTTGGAGCTATAAGTGAAATTGAAGCAAGATTTTCTTTATTGATTCCAAAATCTTCAAGATTACTTTCACCAGGAATATCAACAATTAATACTGCATCAGTTCCTAAAAAATAAGATTCCTTTAGAGCTTTTGCATTCGCTAAAAAAGTATTCATGTATCCCATTAGAATGACTGGAGTATCATGATTTTTCTCTCTAAATTTTTTCACTAAACTAAAAATTTTTCCCAGAGAAGTATTGTTTTTAAGCGCCCTGTCATGAGCGGCCTGAATGACTGGACCTTCAGCGATGGGGTCTGTAAATGGAACACCTAGCTCAATAATATCTACGCCTGAATCTACAAACCCATGCATAAGCTCTATTGTTGAATCTAAATCTGGATCTCCAGCAACCAAGTAGGCAACAAGGGCTTTCTTAGATCTTTTTTTTAACGAAAGAATTTTTTCATCTAATCTAGTCAAGAGACATTCCATCCATGGTTGCAACTGTATTAATGTCTTTGTCGCCTCTGCCGGAAACATTAATGACAATATGCTGACTGGAACTGAAATTTTTTGCAACTTGCTCTAATGCTGCGAATGCATGTGCGGTTTCTAGAGCTGGCATAATCCCTTCAAGTTTTGTAACCATATGGAAAGATTCAAGAACCTCATTGTCATCAACTGCAATATAATCTGCTCTTCCTGAGTCCTTTAAGTTAGAGTGCTCTGGCCCAACACCAGGATAATCTAAACCTGCCGAGATAGAGTGCGTGTCTACAACTTGTCCATTTTTATCTTGCATCAAATAACTTTTAGCGCCGTGTAATATACCTGGTTCTCCATCATTAAGTGGGGCAGCGTGTTTTCCGCTCATAAGACCGCTACCCGCAGCCTCTACTCCAATCAGTTGAACATTGGATTCTTCAAGAAAAGGATAAAAAATTCCCATTGCATTTGATCCTCCGCCAACACAGGCAAGAATTGCATCTGGGTATTGAGAAAAAAGTTCCATGGATTGAACTTTCAGTTCTCTACCAACTATTGCATTAAAATCTCTTACTATCATTGGATATGGGTGAGGCCCAGTAACGCTCCCAATAATATAATAAGTATCTTCAATATTGGTCACCCAATCTCTCATGGCTTCATTCAAGGCATCTTTAAGTGTTGCAGTACCAGAATCTACTGCATGAACCTTTGCTCCAAGCAGTTTTATTCTATAAACATTTAGAGACTGTCTTTCAACATCAGCTGCACCCATGTATATATGACATTCAAGGCCAAGCCTTGCAGCAACTGTTGCTGTGGCAACACCATGTTGACCTGCACCTGTTTCTGCAATGATCCTTTTCTTCCCCATAGCTTTCGCAAGCAAAATCTGCCCAACTGTATTGTTGATTTTATGAGCACCTGTATGATTTAAATCCTCTCTTTTCAGCCATATTTGCGGACCGGAATAATGATCTGTTAATCTTTTTGCAAAATAAAGTGGAGATGGTCGACCTACAAAGTGAACCAAGTCTTGATCGATTTCTTCTATAAATTTAGGATCATTTTTTAATTTTGAATACGTTTCATCCAGCTCTTTTAAGGCATACATAAGAGTTTCAGGCACAAACTTACCCCCATAGTCTCCAAAAAATCCGTCGGCGTTTGGTAAGTTAGTTAAGTTGTCCATCTTTAAACATTGTAATAGCTTGATCTATAAGGTTAATATCTTTAAGCGCGAGTGATGATTCTACCCCAGAGTTAAGATCAATACACCATGGTTTTAAAGAGATTGCCTCTGAAAGATTTTGCAAATTAATCCCACCTGCAAGAATAAATTGTTTATCCAGTTCAATTTTTTTCAATAAACTCCAATCAAATACCTTTCCAGTGCCTCCATAAGAATCAATTGAATGTGTTTCAAGCAATAATGCCTCAGCGGAAGAAAAATCATGAATTTGCTCAAGTGATTTTGAGTTTTCAACCCTGATGGCTTTCCAGAATGGTTGATTGAATTGTTTACAAAACTCGTTAGATTCATCACCATGAAATTGTAAAATTGATTTAGGGATACTTGTTACAATTTTCATAACTTCATCAATTGTTGGGTTTACAAAAACAAAAACTGGGGTTGTTTTTTGAAAATCAAAATTTTTTAAAGAAGCAAGAAAGTCCTTAGAGATTTTTCTTGGACTTTTATCCGCCATTATAAATCCAGTAAAGTCTGCACCCATTTCACAGGCATATTGCAAGATTTCGGTATTACTTATTCCACAAATTTTTATTTTCATTATATTTACGCTGGAAAAAAAATTACAGAATTAGAAAAATTTTCTTCTTGATTCAAATTAATCTTCTCATAACTGGCGCCAGTTAAAAATAGTCCATTGGATTGAGCCGTTTTGCCTGCATTCTTTCTGTCTTCTGAAGTCAAGATGCTCTTTATATCTTTATTAGAACCTTTAGCAATATCTAATAAAGTGCCAACAATAATTCTTACCATATTATATAAGTAAGCATTTGCACAAAGGTGAATAACCACAAAATTATTCTTTTTGACTATTTCAATACTTTTAACAGTTCGCACTGGATTACTTGCAGTACATTTTGAACCCCTGAACGAACTAAAATTATGAGTTCCCACTAAATGAGAAGCTTCTTTTTTCATTATATTTAAATCTATTTCATTTTTCTCCCAATAAACATAATTTCTTTGAAAGGTGGGTCGGGTTTTTCCTGTATAGATAACATATGAATATGTTCTATCAATGGCATCAAACCTAGAATGGAAATTTTCAGGAGCCTCTTTTATGCAGGAAACTGCGATATCAACAGGTAATAATGAATTAATCCCCTTAAACCATTGATGAATTGCTCGATCATCGCTTGTTGAAAAATCAAAAACTTGATGGGTTGCATGCACTCCAGCATCTGTTCTACCAGCATAATTTATTCGACCGTTAAGGTGCCCAATTGAAGAAATAGCTAACTCAATCTTATCTTGAACAGATATTGCATTTTTTTGAGATTGAAATCCAGAATAGTTACAACCATCGTACTGACAAATACCAGCAAATCTCACAATTTATTTTTTTTCTTTAAGAAGCAAGCGTGCTTCTGAAACAATTGAGTCATTAGACGAATTGGCTATAAGTTTGTCTAAAATTTTAGTTGCACTCTGCCAGTCTCCCATCTCTAAATAAGTTCTAACCAAATCTAATTCTTGAGTTTCTATATCATTTGATACGCTTAAATTAGTTTGAAAGGTATTATTCTCATCCAGCAAGTCTTCTTCCAAAGCAGACTTTGTGTACACAGGACTTTTTCTATATTTAATCAACATATAGGCTATTACAAATCCTATAAATAATGATATTAAGCCTACCCAAAACAAATCCTGCAGACCAAAAGACCTAGCATTGCTTGGTATATCTGATGCTGAAGAATAATCACTCTCTGTGTTTAGTGAAATAAAAGAAGTATTTTTTTGCACAATTTCGGAGGCAGTTAATCCAGAGTTATCTATTTCTTGAATTGAGATTAAATTAGATGAGGATATAGTATTTTCGTCAGTGCCACCTCCTTCTGAATCATTGAAAATTTCTGTTGGTGCGGTTAATTTTAATATTGGTTGTATTAAAGGCTCATTGATAAGGTTTTGCCTTGAACCCATAAATGCAATTGATTCTTTCGCAGTTACATTAGAGGTTGAAGCAACTAACTCCTGAGAGGGCAAATTAAGATCAACATCTCCTCTAACCAGATTTATATCTTCATCAATAAATGCATTTGGATTTTCAAGATAAAACCCCCACATAATTTGATAAATCGATGCATCATAATTTTTGCTAACTGATGTTGATACACTCCAGATAGTTTCAACCTCATCACTGGGTATACTCAATGATTCATTGATTTCTCCTTTTTGAGAATTGATAGGTTTTACAAGAGAAAAAGTATTATTTTCTTCTGTGTCAGAGTCATCATAATTTTGATCTTCAGATAGTATTCTTGCAATGTCATATCTTTCGGGCTCACCATAAATCTTTTTTGCTGGCAATTTAAAAGATACTTCTGATTGTTTGGAAGAAGTTAGGTCGTTTTGTGGCAAAAATATAAAAATATCTTTTTTAAGCTCCTCTTTAATGCTAAGTCGAAAAGAAATGTAATCTTCAGGATAAGTATTAGGAATAGCTAAGGTCAGACGAATATAATCTTCAAGGTTTTCAAAAATTTGATATTCAAATTCAAAATCAGATAGTTCATCATCCGATTTAAAATTAGTGAGTAAGATCTTATCTTCAGCAATAGAGTTATTAGAGCTAATTTTAATCTTCACCAAATATAGGCCTTCAGTATTTATTTCAACATTAGGACTACCAATAATTACACTTGCATTAATGCTGAAGCTAAAAAAAGCTAGAAAAAAAATAAATTTTTTCATCTCATTGAATTGTTGGAAACAAGCTCTTCACATATCTGGACTGCATTCAACGCAGCTCCCTTGCCATATACATTATCAGCAACTATCCACATAGAAATCCAGCATTCATTATCAAATATTTCTGATCGAATTCTTCCGACATAAACATCTTCTGTGTCGTTTGCATTTTCAACAGGTGTTGGGTACAAGCCTTCTTTAGGATCATCAAGAACCTTAATGCCAGCTGAATTTTCTAAAAGGGTTATGATCTCTTCACGAGACATATCTTTAGAAACCTTAAAGAATACTGCTTCAGAATGGCCATTATAAACTGGCACTCTAACGCAAGTTGCTTGAATCCTTATTGAGGAATCTAAAATTTTATGAGTTTCCCAAGTTAACTTCATTTCCTCTTTAGTAAAATTATTTTCTAAAAATATATCGCACTGTGGAATTACATTAAAAGCAATTTGTTTTGGGTAAACAACGGATTCATTTTCTGAATCTGTGAAATAAGTTTGATTGTGCAATTCTTCTAATGCAGCTTTACCAGTACCTGATACAGCTTGATATGTAGCTATATTTAAAAATTTAATTTTTGCATTATCATGAATTGGCTTCAAAGCCATTAGCAATTGGGCTGTGGAGCAATTCGGATTAGCTATCAGGGATGGCTTTGAAAGACTCTCTATAATGTCACCATTAATTTCAGGAATAATTAAAGGGACATCGTCTTGATATCTAAAATTAGAAGAAAGGTCGACTACAAAACTACCTGCTGCAACAAAATCTCTTGCATATTTTTCTGCAACAGTTGACCCAGCAGAAAAAATAATTATTTGTGCTGTTTGTGGATCGAAGTTCTCCAAAGACTCAATCAAATATTTTTTATTGTTAAATTCTATTGATGATCCTACCGTTGAATTTCCTAGTGGAATAAATTTACCAACAGGGAATAATCTTTTTTCCAATAATTTAATAATCTTTGTTCCTACAACACCAGAAGCGCCAACCAATGCAACAGAAAATTCTTTATTCATGTTCATCTTTTAAAATATTTATTAAAGTTGGAGCAACTTCATCAGTTCTAATAAAGTCATTGCCAGTAGCGATATCTTTTGTTCTGAGGCCTGAACTGATGAAGGTTTTGATAGCAGATTCAATTCTTCTAGCAAGATCAACCCTTTTCAGCGAATGCTCAAAAGCCATTGCAAGGGACGAGATCATCGCAAGCGGATTTGCTATTCCTTGGCCTGCTATATCTGGAGCACTTCCATGGCATGGCTCGTACATACCTTGAGCAGAACTATTCAAGGATGCTGATGGCAGCATTCCAATTGAGCCACTTAAAGTGGCTGCTATATCAGAAAGAATATCTCCAAAAAGATTTCCAGAAACAATCACATCGTATTGATTTGGATTTAGGACCAATTGCATAGCAGTGTTATCGGCAAGCTGATGAGTAAGCTCTACTTCAGGATATTCAGCACCCATTTCTGAAACTATGCCTCTCCAAAATTTAGAAACCTCAAGAACATTAGCTTTTTCAACAGAGCAAAGCTTCTTATTTCTATTCATCGCAGCTTCGAAAGCGACTGTTGCTATTCTTCTAATTTCATCTTCATTGTAAATCATTGTGTTAAAACCATATTTAGGATTTTTATTTTCAACAATCCCTCTGGGCTCTCCAAAATAGACCCCTCCTGTTAATTCTCTCACTATGAGAATATCTAAGTTTTCAATAATATGATTTTTTAGTGGGGAAGCAGAAGCAAGCTCATTAAATAAAAAAGCAGGCCTAAGATTTGCAAACAAGCCGAGAGCTTTTCGCAAACCCAATAAAGCTTGTTCGGGTCGAACATCCCATCCAAGATCATCCCATTGAGGGCCACCAACTGCACCAAATAAAATTGCATCCGATGATTTTGCAATATCTAAAGTCTCTTCGGTCAAAGGCTTACCAAATTCTTCGTAAGAGGATCCTCCAACTTTTCTTTCAGTAATTTCTAAATTTAGATCTTGCTCATCAATTAAATACTCCAATACTTTTTGCATTGATGAAGTTACTTCTTGACCGATACCATCTCCTGGAAGGATTAAGATTTTTTTTGTCATGTTTATACTCTAATTACTGTAATCAAAAAGCCAGGCTCTTTGCTTTTGTCTTTCATTCTCATACTCCTGAATAAGAAGCTTGTCTTTTAAAGTAATATCAACATCATCTAAATTATGCACAATGCGATCAAGCAGGCTATCTTTTACTTCAAATGAATAACAAAAATCGTTGTCAACCTTAATTTCTTTCTTGAGTAGGTCAATTTCAAAGCTGTCAGGTGAACTACTAGCTCGTTCAAACAAATGACTAACTTCTTCCTTAGAGAGTTTGATGGGAAGTACTGAATTCTTAAAGCAATTATTATAAAAAATATCGCCAAATGAGCTCGCAATAACAGCCTTAAAACCAAAATCTCTAAGAGCCCATACTGCATGTTCTCTACTAGAGCCACATCCAAAGTTATCTCTTGTTAATAGAATATTAGATTTATTAAAAGGTTCCTGATTTAATATAAAATCGTCATTCTTTAATCTGTCATCTGCAGTCATATTCAATTTACCCTCATCCAAATATCTCCAACCATCAAAAAGAAAGTCTCCAAACCCATATTTCTTAATGGACTTAAGATACTCAGTTGGAATAATTTGATCAGTATCAATATTGTCTCTATCAAAGATTGCTACAATTCCTGTGATAATTGAATTACTCATGATGGATCAGTTATTTTGCCGTTTACAGCAGTTAAAGCTGCCATTAATGGGCTCATTAAATGAGTTCTACCAAGATTGCCTTGCCTGCCTTCAAAGTTCCTATTGGAAGTTGATGCACATCTTTCATATGGTTTTAATTGATCAGGATTCATCCCTAAACACATAGAGCATCCCGGGTCTCGCCACAAGAAACCAGCTTCCATAAAAATTGTGTCCAAACCCTCTTCTTCTGCTTGAGCTTTAACCATTCCTGAGCCAGGTACAACTATTGCTTCAGTTATATCTTTTGAAACTTTTTGACCTTTTATAACAGAAGCAGCATCGCGCAGATCCTCAATCCTTGAATTCGTACATGATCCAATAAAAATTCTATCAAAACTCAGTTCCTGAAGTGTTTTTGACTTTTCAAGGCCCATGTATGCTTTTGCAAGTGACATATTTTCTTGATTTTCTTCGCTAATATCTTTTGCAGAAGGAATATCTGCATCAAAATCAATAGTCATTTCTGGTGAAGTTCCCCAGGTCACTTGAGGTTTGATCTGTGAGACATCAATGATAATTTTTTTATCAAAATTTGCTCCGTCATCTGATCTTAATGTAAGCCAATATTCATTAGCTTTGCTGTGCATCGCATTTGAAAGATTAGAGTGTTTTTTCACATAATCAAGAGTTATTGAATCAACCCCAATAAGTCCTACCTTTGCTCCAGCCTCAATTGCCATATTACAGATGGTCATTCTAGATTCCATTGAAGCCGATGAAATATATGAACCAGAAAACTCAATAGCATGCCCGGTCCCGCCTGCAGTTCCAATCAATTTGATTAAATGAAGTACTATGTCTTTTGAGGTAACGCCACGTTGAAGCTCACCATTAAATTGAACTTGCATGTTTTTTAATTTAGAAATTTTTAGGCATTGAGTAGCCAAAACATGTTCTACCTCTGATGTTCCAATTCCCATAGCCAAACATCCAAATGCACCATGCGTAGAGGTATGAGAATCACCACACACAATCGTCATACCAGGCAGTGTATAGCCAAGCTCAGGACCCATGACATGGACGATGCCCTGTTTCTTAGAAGTTATATCAAATTGACGAATACCAAAATCATTACAGTTTTTATCAAGTTCAACTACTTGGATTTTTGCTATTTCATCAGAGATAGATTCTGCATAAAAAGTTTTACCTCTTGTGGTTGGAACATTGTGATCAGGCGTTGCCACATTTGCATCAAGTCTCCATGGTTTTAAATTCTTATGTCTTAATCCCTCAAAAGCTTGGGGTGATGTAACCTCATGAAGATAGTGTCGGTCTATATAAATCAATGACTCGTTACTATCATCAGTTTTAATTAAGTGCTCATCCCAGAGCTTGTCATACAAAGTTAAAGACATGCTATTTTTTAAATGGAATTGATTGATCAATCAATCCGCATTGCGCTTGATTTCTTAAGAAGTGGTCCATTATGACCAAATTAACCATCGCTTCAGCAATGGGAACAGCTCTGATTCCAACACAGGGATCATGCCTGCCAGTTACCTCTACTTCTACCTCTTCTCCGTTAGCATTAATGGTGTTACCTTTTGATTTAATGCTGGAGGTTGGCTTTATAATAAAATCCAATTCAATCAGATCGCCATTTGAGATTCCACCCAATATGCCGCCTGCATTATTTGATTTGAAACCATCTTGAGTAATTTCATCCCTAACCTCCGATCCTCTGAGTTCAAGTATGTTTTCAACATTACCTATAGTTACAGATTTCACAGCATTTATACTCATGATAGCCTTTGCTAACTCAGCATCTAATTTATCAAAAACAGGTTCGCCAAGTCCTACTGGACAGTTTGAAACTCTTACACCTAACTTTGCTCCTACTGAATTACCTTCTGCTATTAAATCAGCAAACATAGAATCTAGATCAGCTAATTTTGACTCATCTGCAAAAAAATATTTATTTGTTTTTGCATTACCTAAATCTATTTTTTCAGCTTTTATAGACCCAATTTGACTAACGTAGCCTTCGGTGTGAATACCATTTAAATTTAGAAATTTTTTAGCGATTGCGCCTGATGCTACTCTCATCACGGTCTCCCGAGCACTTGATCGCCCTCCACCTCTGTAGTCACGATGACCATATTTTGCTTGATATGTGATATCAGCATGATTAGGACGAAAAACATCTTTTATATTAGAGTAATCTTTAGATCTCTCATCTTGGTTATAAATTATTAAACTTATTGGAGTTCCTAAAGTTTTGCCCTCAAAAACACCGGATAGAATTTCTACAATGTCATCTTCTTTTCTTTGAGTGGTCACATCAGATTGGCCAGGTTTCCTTCGATTAAGCTCAGATTGTATATCCTCTGGGGACAGCTCTAGTTGAGGTGGACATCCATCAATGATGCACCCTAAAGCATTACCATGGCTTTCACCATAAGTAGTAACTCGAAATAATTTTCCAAACGTATTACCTGACATACGCGGAATTATAGACCAAAAAGCTTAAGAG
>QOPC01000016.1 GCA_003331545.1 SAR86 cluster bacterium | reverse complement strand
CGACTGCGCTTTGTATTCTTGCACCCTTGGATCTCCATTGGTCAGAATATGCTTTGGATTTTTTAAAGCTGATAACCTTTGTAAAGCTTCATGTGAGCCTTCCAAGTAAGAGCACTTCTCCTCTTTTTCTTTAATGATTTGCATGCAATCAACATTCAAGAAATCATCCCAATAATTTAGGTTATAAAAATTAAGAGTACCTCTTTGTTTATTTATCTCAGCTTGAATTTCAGCTTGCGTTTCTTCTATGCTTTGATTTGTTTGATTGGCTACATGCTCGGGCAGCCATGATTGCCAAAACTTCATATCGTAATTAAGATCCAAGATCACCCCATCAAGATCTGAGAGAATTGCAGTGGTAGAATTAAGCTTTACCATTAATAAAATGCTATCTAAAAATTTAGAATCTATTATCCCTCAATTAGAAGAATTAACGCGGGGTTTATTTCCAGAAATTCTCAAAATTTACAGGAATCCAAAATCTACCGCTAAGGAAAAAAAAGATGGATCACCGGTTACCAAAGCGGATATGTAT
Source organism: SAR86 cluster bacterium (assembly GCA_003331545.1). Taxonomy (GTDB): domain Bacteria; phylum Pseudomonadota; class Gammaproteobacteria; order Magnimaribacterales; family D2472; genus D2472. The sequence continues at coordinate 20,349 of QOPC01000016.1, read as the reverse complement.
GTTCATAGCATGATAGTTGGGTTTCTAGAAAAGAACTTTTCTAATATCCCAGTTATTTCTGAGGAAAGCTTTGAACAAAAAAATTATAAGCCTGCAAAAGAGTTTTGGATTATTGATCCCATTGATGGAACTAAAGAGTTTGTGAATAAATCTGATGAATTCACTACAAATATCGCCCTAATTCAAAACGGAAAGCCAGTATTAGGAGTTGTAGGTGCTCCTGCCTTCAACAAAGTTTGGTCTGGAGTAGTTAAGAAACCTAACCCAAAGAAGAATTTAACCAATAAAAGACGACCCACCTTAAGAATTGTTACCAGTAAAAGCCATAGAACTGTTATTGATACTGCCTTTCTTAACTTTCTAGATAAGAAAGGGCACAGGCTTAAGATTATACCTAAAGGCAGTTCATTAAAGATTTGCACATTGGCAGATAAAAAAGCTGATATTTATCCTAGATTTGGCCCAACGTCTGAGTGGGATATAGCAGCTGCCGATGCAATATTAAGGTCAAGGGGAGGCGGCATATTCCAAATAGAAAACCAACGCCCTCTTGAATATGGCAAAAAAGATAGCATATTAAATCCTATGTTCATTGCATTGGCTGATTTGAATGAAAGAAAGACAATTTTATCGTTAATGGACGATTTTAATAAAAATTTGCTATAATTATTCGTTCTTAATAAATTTGAGTTATAATCAAATATTAGAAAAACATATATATGAGTACAGACTTACAAACAATTACGCTTTCTACCCCAGGTAAGGACATAGAATCCTACTTGTCGTGTGTTCACGCCATTCCAATTCTTACGGTTGAACAAGAACAAGATCTAACTCAAAAGCTCTATGAGAACAATGATTTAGAAGCTGCTCGTCAATTGGTGCTTTCACATTTAAGGTTTGTTGTGCACATAGCAAGGTCTTATCAAGGTTATGGCTTGCCCCTCGCTGACATTATTCAAGAAGGTAACGTTGGGCTGATGAAAGCTGTAGATAGATTCGATCCTAATAGGGGAGTTAAAGTTGTTTCTTTTGCTGTTCACTGGATCAAAGCTGAAATTCATGAATACATTCTTAAAAACTGGAGAATGGTTAAAATTGCAACAACAAAAGCTCAAAGAAAACTATTTTTTAATCTTAGAAGTAAGAAGAAAACATTAGATTGGCTCACTCAAGAGGAAGCTGAAAAAATTGCTGAAGATCTTAACGTAGAAGTCAAAGATGTATTGCACATGGAAAACCGATTGACATCTCATGATTCTGCATTTGATGCGCCCACTGGAAGTGACGATGAAGGTGATATTCTCTCGCCATCTCAGTTCCTTGAAGACAAATCATTTAGTCCAGAAATCTTAGTTGAGTCTCAAGAGGTTGCTGATCACAATTCAGAAGAACTCTCTATGGCTCTTTCAAGTTTAGATGATAGAAGCAAAGATATTATTGCAAGACGTTATCTTGCCGATGAAAAAGAAACACTGCACGTCCTAGCCGATGAGTATAATGTTTCCGCCGAAAGGATTAGACAGATTGAAAATGGAGCTTTGAAGAAACTCAAAGCAGCCATGTCTAACGCAGCCTAGTTAAGGCAATCTCTAATTAATCAAAATAAACCCTACCTAGCAAGTTTTGTAAAAAGGCTCGGCAGAATTACCGCAGCTCAAAAAAGTGCATTGCAATCTCTCCCAGAACACTATCTTCCGGGATCCAACGAACTAACTGCATTAACCAATAATCATAAAAAAGTTATTTTAGAAATAGGTTTTGGCAATGGAGACAATACAACTTTTTTAGCTTCACAAAACCCTAATGCATTAATTATCGCAGCTGAAGTATATCTCTCTGGAATAGGCAGTCTGCTCGCAAGCATTTCAGAACACTCTCTCACTAACATTAAAATTTTTGATAAAGATGTGCGTGAATTGCTTTTAGAAGTTGACCAAGAGATATTTGATGAAGTTTACATAATTTGCCCCGATCCTTGGCCTAAAGCCAGACATCATAAACGCAGGCTAGTGCAACACGAATTTTTAAAGCTCTTAGCCAAAGTCCTCAAAAAGAGTGGAACGGTATACATATCCACTGATTGGGACAACTACGCAGAGTCAATGCAAGAAGAAATTGAAAGAACCAAGGATGATTTTGAATTTAAAAAGATCTCTAATGAAGGCATGCCTGTGACTCGTTTTCAAGAAAGGGCAATGAACGAGGGCAGATCAATAAGTACTTTTTTATTAAAAGTTCTAAAAAAATAGTTGAATGGTTTCATTAAGAAACCTATAACCCTTTTCAGTGGTCCCAATTTTATCTTTTAAGAGCAAGCCTTCTGAAATGCCTTTTTCATATTTTTCAAGGAAACTCATTGGAAGTTGTATGTTTAAATCTCTCTGCCTAAGACCATTTTTGTTTCTGAGCAAGTTCATTGCAATATCTAGATCTAAGTCATCTTCTCCGATAGTCTTTAAGTCAGTTGTTTTTTGATTTTTAATATAGCCCTCTAAAGGTTTAATTTTTCTATATCTAACAATTTTTTTATCATTTGAAATCTTGCTATGAGATCCTGGACCAACTCCCAAAAAATCACCAAAATGCCAATAATTTAAATTGTGCTGACTTTCATACCCAGGCTTAGACCAAGAAGAAACTTCATATTGCTGAAAACCATTTTGCTCTAATAGTTCCTTTGCTATTGCTTCCATTCTTTCTATGTCTTTTTCCTTTGGTAGAAAAAGCTCTTTTTTATAAAAAATAGTGTTTGGCTCTATTGTTAGTTGATACAAAGATAAGTGATTGATGTCTGAATTTAAAAATCTTTCTAAGCCTGAAGTAAAAGATTCTGGAGTTTGATTCTCAATTCCATACATCAAATCAATTGTTGTATTTGTGCCTTTAAGTATTTTCTCTGCCTCAAGAATAGAACCACTATCATGGCTTCTACCCAATGCCTTTAATTCTTGATCATGATAACTTTGGACGCCTAAAGAAATTCTGTTAACCCCAGCCATCAATAACCCATCTATTTTTTTTGCTGATACATCATTTGGATTCATTTCAAAAGTTATCTCAGTTTCTTTTCCAGCCAATCTATTATTTACAGCATCTAAGATCTTTTTTATTGACTCCACTGAAGCTAGAGATGGTGTTCCGCCGCCGAAGTAAACGCTTGAAAAGCTTCTTTCAGCTATTAAATCCTCTGATTGATAAATGTCATTAATAACTGCTTTAGCCAATCTGCGATCATTATTATTCACTGGATCTGTGGTTACAGAAAAATCACAATATGGGCATCGTGACTCGCACCATGGTATGTGTATATATAGACTAAGGGGTGTTTTATTCAGAAGAGAGACCTGTAATTTTTCTTTTTAAAATCTCTATTGCTTTGCCTCTGTGGCTGAGCAATGCTTTTTCATGTGAGTCTATTTCCCCCATTGAAAGTTTGCTTCCTATTGGGAAAAACATTGGATCATAGCCAAAACCATTTTCACCCTGAATTACAGTTTTTATCCTGCCTTCTAACATGCCGGTTGCAATCAAAGGAAATGGATCTTGTTGCGCGTTTATAAGCACAAGCACACAAACAAAGTACGCTTTTGCTTCAGTTAAATTTAATTTTTCTAATTCTGCTTTCAGGTGTTGCCTATTTTCATCATCAGTTGCATTTTCATGGGCATACCTTGCAGAATGCAACCCCGGTAAATTATTCAAGGCTGGAACAATTAGACCTGAATCATCCCCAAGTGCAGCCATGCCTGAGGCATTATTTGCAATCCTGGCCTTTTGTAAACTGTTTTCAAAGAAAGTCTCACCAACTTCTTCTTCAGGAGTAATGTCCAAGGAGGTTTGAGAAATGATTTGAAAGTCAGGCAACAGCAAGGCAAATTCTTTTAATTTCCCTGGATTATTGGTTGCAACAACGATTGTTGATCTTTTAGCCAATGAGATAAACTGCCTCAGCAGCAAATAAGTTTGGGAAAGTATTGGTTAACCAAGAAGAGGCACCTTTATTATTTAAATATACTTTCTTCTTAATGTTAAAAGACTCTTCATTACATAATTCTTCAAAATCCACAATTGTACAAAGATGAAGATTCTTAGTTTCGTACCACTTCGCAGGCAATTGAACAGAGGAGGGCATTTTGCCTCTCAGCAATCCTGCTCTGAGCTCCCAGTTACCAAAATTTGGTAGAGTAATAACACACTCATTTGCAACCTTTAAAATATTTTGCATAGCATTTCTTGGTTTTTTTAGGCATTGAATAGAGCTAGCCATGATTGCAACATCAAAATCCATATCTCTATAATGTTGGATGCATTCATCAATGTCTTGCTGGATTACTGGCACCCCATTTTTGATGCAGCCATTAATTTTGACAGGATCATTTTCAACTCCATATCCAAGAATAGATTTCTCTTCTGCTAATATTTTGAGAAGTGCTCCATCTCCGCACCCAAAGTCTACAACCTTAGCTTTATCTGGAATCCAGTCTATGACAATCGTTTGCAGTATTTTATCCATTTGAATTTAAGAAATTTTTTAGGGCAACAGAGTAATCATTAGAATAAAACAGAAAACTATCATGACCATACTCACCGTTGAGCTCAATGTATGTGCTATCTATCCCAGCTTTGATGGCAGACATTTGTATATCCAAGCCATACTCTTTGGGGAAAAGCCAATCTGAATCAAAAGATGCAATCAATAGCTTTGCTTGAATACTTTTAAGGCATTTTACTAAATCGTGATCAAAGTTTTTTGCTGGATCAAAACTATCCATGGCCTTGGTCATAAGAATGTAACTATTTGCATCAAATGTTTTTGCAAATTGCTCTCCCTTATATTGAAGATAATTTTCAACTTCATAATTGATATCTGCATCCATTTTGGTTAGAGGATCTTGCAGTTTTCTTCCAAATCTTTTGCTCATATTAGATTCTGATAAATAGGTAATATGTCCAAGCATTCTTGCTGCTTTCAATCCTTTGCTGGGTGTCTCCCCATGAGATAAGTAATCTCCATTGTGAAAACATTCATCTTTTTTAATTATTTCTCTCGCCACTTCATTTAAAGCAATGTTCTGAGTGCTTATTTTTGACGAAGCCGCAATGATTGCAGCCTTTTTAATTTTGTCTGGATATGAAATTGCCCATTGAAGAGCTTGCATGCCTCCCAAACTGCCACCAACAACCATTTCCCAGCAATCAATCTCAAGATGGTCAGCCAGCAGCTTTTGAGTTTCAACCCAATCACTAACTGAAACTTCTGGAAAGCCAGCTCCAAATGCTTGCTCTGTTTTGGGGGAAATAGAGGTGGGCCCAGTTGAGCCGTGGCAACCACCAATGTTATTTAGAGAAACAATAAAATATTTTTCCGTATCAATGGTTTTTCCATCCCCAATTAATTCATCCCACCAACCAGGTTTTGCATTTTCTTCTTTTATTCCGGCTGCATGATGATTACCAGAAAAGGCATGACATACCAAAACTGCGTTGCTCTTTTCTTGATTAAGCTCCCCATATGTTTCGGTCATTAATTCAAAGCCAGGCAACATTTCACCAGAGCCAAGAGTTAAAGGCTCATTGAACAAAATTTTTTTAGAAACTACGTTCATAACAAAGATCTTATTACTTGAATGAAAGAGGTATTAATTAGATTTAATACCAGCAATCCTATTATGGGAGTAAAATCTAATCCGCCCATGGGAGGTATAAATCTTCTTATTGGATTTAAAACTCCTCCAGAAACTTCCTCAACAATTTGTAATAAGGGATGATTATTGCCTGGGGCAATCCAACTTAGTACAACTGAGCCTATGACACAGTAAAATAGAATTCTAAAGCCTGAGTTTAAGACATCAATAACAGCAATTAATAAAAGTGATAATGATTCATATCCAGAAGAGTAGGCCAGATAGAAGGAAACAAATTTGAGGACTAGAGCCATCGTTATTGCGGCAAAAAGAGGGGGCAAAAAAAAGAAAATATTTTTTGATAGGGGCTCTAAGTATGTAGCAAAAATTTTTACTATCGGATTAAAATAATTAATTCTTAATAGCCTGAAGATTGCCAAAAGAACGAAGGCATAACTTGCAAAACCAAAAAGAATCGCCGCTCCATTAATCATGTTTGTTTCCAATATTGTTATTGTTCATTGCTTATCTCAATTGATCTATTCTTTGCAGCCTCAAAAGCTTCTCTAAAAATTTTATCTAACTCGCTATTTTCCAGTGATTCTAAGCCCGCTTGAGTTGTGCCTCCAGGCGATTTTATCCTATTTATCAAGTTTTCAAAATCCGGTTCTTCAGCAAATGAATCCCCGAGGCTGCTGACAAAGTGATTGAATACATCATTTAGATTATTCCCATCATTGAATGATATTTTTTCCAGCTCAAGAAGATAAACCTTGAGTACTTGAAATAGAAAAGCTTGACCACTTCCAATTATGCTGGTGAATCTATGCATCTCGCCTTCATTTTCAAGCGCTAAAACATGCCCAGTCCTACTGAATAGCTTTATTGCATTTTTGAATCCATGAGATTTTTGGTCATCCGCATATAGCCCAGTTATTCCTTTGCCAAAAGCACATGCAGTATTTGGCATCGATCGTATAACTGAACCAGGCCTTGAATACTTATTTAAAGCTATGCCTGCAACTACTGTGATTAATATTGATTCAGGCGCACTATCAAAAATGTCTTTTTCTGTTCTCAAGGCGTCCTTTGGCTTTACCGCAAGTAAAATTAAATCAAAATTCTCAGAGGCTAAATTTTCTAATTGAATCATTCTCAAGTTTTTTTCTTTCAGGAGTTCAATTTTTTGCTGATTTCTTTCAATGCATGCAATGTTTTCAGTAGTCATGCCACTTTTAAATAATCCCTCTATGATTGCCTGAGCAATATTTCCAAATCCAACAAAGCAAATATTCATGATCTTGCGCCCAATAGGCTTTCACCAATTCTTATGATTGTTGAGCCAGCAATAATGGATTCTTCAAAATCACCTGAGGTTCCAAGAGATAGGTGCTTGCATTTAGGAAAAACTGCAATTAGTGAATTATGTAGAGTATTTATACTTTTCATAGTATTTATTCTAGCTTCTTTGGATGCATTAATCTTTGGCATAAACATTAGGCCCTCGAGTATTAAATTGGGGTAATTTGCATCAAGTATCCTTGCAAACTCAACCACTTCTTCAGGATATATACCCGCTTTAGATTCTTCTCGATCAATATTTACTTGAATTAACGAATGAACTTTTTTACCCTTAATATCAAGTGCCGCATTAAGTTTTTTTGCAACTTTTTCTCGATCTATTGAATGCACCCACTGAGCACATTCTGCAATCAGGTTGACCTTATTAGACTGAATTGGCCCAATAAAATGCCAAATAATATCCTTAGGGCATTCCAAAGATTTTTTAGATAGCTCCTGAGCATAATTTTCACCAAAGTCTTTTATCCCAATTTCATAGGCACTATTAATTACATCAATAGATTGGAGTTTAGATACGGCAATCAGTTTTACTTCATCATCGGATCGCTGAGATTGCATGCAAGCCTGTTTAATCTTATTAGATATGTTTGCAAATCTATCTGTTATGTTTTCGTGCATTTTTTAAAGATCAATGGTTGTCTATTATTTTTGATAAGAAGTTCTCTCGCGTTATTAACAGCAGACTTATTGAGGTAAGGACCTGACATAACTCTAAACAAAGGTTTGTCGGGCTGAGCAGAACTAAATGTTTTTTCTACATATGAACTTAAGCCTAATGACAGTAAAGAGCCAAGTTGCTCCTGAGCATATATCCTCCTTCCATAGGATTCAATTTGTATAAGATATTCACAATCTTCTTCCACCACTATCCCCTCTAAGTCAATCAACAAAGCATCATTTTCTAACTCCTGTGGATATAAAAATGTTATTTGAGGGCTATCTACATTGCTCCTCATATTCATGACATCAGTTTGTAAGATGTAATTTGAAGCAATTAAAAGCAAAGCGCTAATACAAGCTATGCTAATTAAATGTTTAATCTGCAAGGGCTGATGAAGCTTTCTCTTAGCCCGCAGAGAAGTCTTGATCCTTTTTGATTTTGATCTATTAATGGGATGTTTTTTTGCAAAATCTTTCACGACGATTACATGCTATCCAAAGGCTCAATGCCTAAAAGTTCTAATGAGGAAGCTATAACAGCTTTCACAATGATCAGAGATCTCATAATATTATTTTGCTCAGATTCATCTGCTTTTAAGATATTCACTGTGTTATAAAACTGATGAAAACTTTGAGCTATATCTCGCAAGTAATAAACGATGAGATGAGGCTGAAGATTTTCTGCAGAATTTTTTATAACGAATTGAGCATTCAATGCCATCTGAAGGAGCTCATCGCAACCCTCAAATTCACTAGCATCAAATCTTTCTGGGAGTGATAGCCCTGATGCAATGTATTTTTTCTCAACTGAACAGATTCTTGCATGTGCATATTGAACATAGTAATAAAGGTTCTCCTTAGAATTAGATCTTGCGACACCAATATCAAAATCTAAATGCTGATCTGCTTGTTTAGATAAGTAGTAAAACCTAGATGCATCAGGCCCGATATCATCTATCAGTTGTTTTAAGGTATAAAAATTACCACTTCGTGTAGACATTTTTACTTTTGAGCCATTTTCTAAAAGATTAGCAAATTGAACAAGCTGAACCTGCATTTGTGTTTTGTTATAACCCATGGCTTCAATAGTTGCCTCAATTCTCTTAATGTAGCCATGATGGTCTGAACCCCAGACATTTACAATGGTATCAAACCCTCGATCTAATTTATTTCTATGATATGCCAAATCAGCTGATAGATAAGTTCCCCTTCCATCCTCACGTATAATTACCCGATCTTTATCATCACCAAATTTAGTCGACTCCAACCAAACTGCTCCATTCTTTTCATAAGCATGTTCTTTCTTCACTTGATCTAAAGCCAAAGAAATTTCTGAATTCTTATCTGCAAGACTCCCAAGTGAAGATTCAAAAAACCAATTATCAAAAATAACTTTAAATTCAGTTAAATCTTCTTTGATAGATTGAATAACATAATTGAGGCCAAAGTCTCTTATCAAAACCCAGCTATTGGAATGATTAATTGTGATTCGGTCAATTAATGCGTCTATTTTTGCTTCGCCATCCTCAGGTAGATTGTCTATCAATGTTGCTTTCTCTAGTTCAGTAATAGTCAGATCAGCCACGATGTTTTGGGCAATTTCTAAAATATATGATCCTTTATATGCTGAGCTTGGAAAACTATTCTCATCAAAACACTCAAATTTTCTTAAAAAGATACTGCATGCCAAGATATCAATTTGTCTGCCAGCATCATTAACATAATATTCTCTCGATACCTCATGACCCAGTCGCTGCAAGATTCGACCAATAGCATCACCATAAGCAGCCCCTCTGCCGTGACCAACATGCAATGGACCAGTAGGATTGGCTGAAACAAACTCTATCTGTATTTTTTCTTTAGAGACATTAGAAGAATCAAGAAAAGAATTTTGATTTTTATGCGCGCTATCTAGTTGTTTTAAAAATGCTTCCCGAGTTAAAAATATATTTACAAAACCAGGCCCTGCTAACTCTACTTTTGCAATTTCAGGTTGACTTTCCAGCTTGGATATTAGCGCCGATGCTATATCTTGTAGATTTTTTTTTGCAAGATTAGATGCAATCAAACACAGATTGGTTGTCCAGTGACCCTTCTGCAAAGAATCTCCAAGGGTTAATTTTTGTTTAATTAATAGTGTCTTCTTTTGATCCGAGTTCAGAGAAAGCTCATTATCAATAAAATCATTTAACGAAGATGAGATTTGATTAAACAAAGTCTATACGCGCCCCGAATACTCACCAGATCTTGTATCCACTTTTATTTTTTCACCTTCTTCAACAAACAAGGGAACTTGGATGGTGACGCCAGTTTCTAGTTCAGCAGGTTTTGTCGCACCGGATACGGTGTCTCCTTTAATACCTGGATCTGATTTTGCAATATTTAATTCTACAAATGGAGGTGCTTCAACTGAAATAGGCTCATCATTCCACATAACAACTTCACAATTCTCTTGCCCAATGATCCATTTCTTTGCATCGCCAACAACATCTCGACTAATACCAATTTGTTCATATGTTGAAGAATTCATAAAATGCCATTGCTCTCCATCTGAATAAAGATAGCTCATCTCCAAAGTCAGCACGTCTGCCTCTTCCACAGATTCACCTGATTTGTATGTTTTATCCACCACCTTACCAGTAATTAGATTTCTAAATTTAACTCTCATCACTGCTTGCCCTTTACCAGGCTTATGAAACTCATGCTCAAGAATAGAACACGGCTGATTATTGATGATAATTTTAAGACCGTTTTTAAATTGGCTTGTCGATATTTTCATAGTGTGATTTACTTTCTTATTGTATTTAAAAGGGGTCTTTTTAATGTATAAATTTTTATTACCTACTATTTTTCTTTCTATCTTAATTCTTTCTTCATGTTCAAGTGAGCAAGCTAATGCTTTAACTGAATCCGATGTAGAAGCATTTCTTCAAAGGGTTGAGCTTGAAGATAAAACCCTTGGACCTATTGTAAGCTCAGCCTATTGGATTGGAGCTAATTTTATCACTTATGATTCCCAGAAAGTAGTTGCAGACTATGGCAAAAGATATCAGTTGCTTGCTCTTGAACGAGCAAGACAGGCTTCCTCTTTTGATGGAATAGAGGTTTCAACAGAAAATCGGAGAAAACTTAACCTCATTAAGAGCTCATTTGTGATGCCATCGCCCCTAGATGAGGAATTGGCTGGGGAAATCTCTCAAATAAGTGCTGAATTAGATGCCATGTATGGAACCGGTGAGCATTGTTTTACAAAAGATGATTGTTATGACTTAGAAGCCTTTGAAGGGATTATCGATAACTCTAGAGACCCTGCTGAGTTATTAAAAGCATGGGAAGGCTGGAGAAATATAGGCAAACCAATGAAGGAAATGTATCTAAGAATGGTCGAAATTGGCAATCAGGGTGCAACTGACTTGGGTTATGAGGGCTTGACTGATTTGTGGTTTAGTCAGTATGACATGCCAGCTGAAGATTTTTTAGATGAAACTGATAGAGTATGGGATGAACTAAAACCTCTCTATGATGCCTTGCATTGTCATGTACGCGATGAACTATCAAATTATTATGGCGAAGAAATAGTCTCTAAAAGTGGTAATCTTCCTGCACATCTTTTAGGAAATATGTGGGGGCAATCATGGTTAAATATCTATGACATTGTTTATACCCCAGAAACTCAATCAGGGTCATCAGAAATAGATTTAACCAATATTTTAATTGAAAAAGATATCGATGAAATTGAAATGGTAAAAATTGCAGAAAACTTTTTCATTTCGCTTGGATTTGAGCCTTTGTCAGACACTTTTTGGGAAAGATCGTTATTCATCAAGCCCCAAGATCGAAATGTGGTCTGTCATGCTTCTGCTTGGGATCTTAATTCCGATATTGATGATCTAAGAATCAAAATGTGCATTGAAAGAAATGCTGAAGACTTTTCAACGATCCATCATGAACTAGGTCATATTTTTTATTATCAGGCTTACAGCGATCTTCCCGACATTTTTCAAAGCGGAGCAAACGATGGGTTTCATGAGGCCGTTGGAGATCTACTAACCCTATCAATTACACCTGACTACTATCAAAAAATTGGCATGGTATCAGAGCAGGAGGCCAAGCAGGCAAAAGCAGATCCAATTTCTCTATTGATGCAGCAAGCCTTGGACGGCGTTGTATCCGTTCCATGGACTCTTATGTTAGATAAATGGAGATCTAAAGTTTTTACAGGTGAGACTGCTGCAGCTGAGCTGAACAATTCATGGTGGGAATTAAGAGAGTTTTATCAAGGAATTGAAGCGCCCCGCGATCGAGACGCTGATGCATTTGATCCAGGTGCAAAATATCACATCCCAGGTAATACTCCATACACCAGATATTACCTTGCAAAAATTCTCCAATATCAATTTCATGAATCTCTTTGCTATCAAATGGATTTCGATGGGCCTCTTCATGAATGTTCAATATATGATAATGATCTTGCAGGAGAGAGATTAAGAGCTATGCTTGCATTGGGACAAAGCAAAGATTGGCAAACCGCATTGGAGGCGCTTACGGGGACAAGAGAATTAAGTGGAAAATCAATGCTTAATTATTATCAACCGCTTAAAGACTGGCTAGATGTTCAAAATGTCGGTCGAGCTTGTGGATGGGAGGGATGATGAAACATTTAACTAATTTAACCATTGCTGCAGGAGTTTTCATTTTTACGAAAATTTATGCTGATGCAATTTCTTTTAATAGCATTGAATTTTCAGGCGTGAACTTGGTTAGCCATTTGCTGGTAATAACCTTCGTAATTCAATGGATAGCCTATATTCCAGCTTTTATTTTTAAAACTGAAAAATTTTATGATCTAACAGGGAGCTTAACTTACATTGCAACGATTTTATTTGCTTTGTATGCCACTGGCAGTTTTCAAAATGTTCAGCCTGGCAATTTGATTATCGGAATAGCTATTATCATTTGGGCATTAAGATTGGGCTCATTTCTATTTATGAGGATTCATAAAGATAAAAAAGATGGAAGATTTGATTCAATTAAAACATCTTTTTCTCAATTCTTAATGACATGGACGTTGCAAGGTATGTGGGTTTTTATATGTTCATCGGCCGCTCTAATTGCCATCGCCAATCCAACAGGAGCAGTTATAAATATTGTATTTATTATTGGTCTTATAATGTTTGTGGTTGGATTTGTCATTGAGGTTATAGCTGATAATCAAAAAACAGCATTTCGCTCCGTTCCTGAAAACAAGGATTTATTTATCAATGAGGGTCTTTGGGCAAGATCAAGACATCCTAACTATTTTGGTGAAATTACACTGTGGACAGGCATAACAGTAATGGCTATTTCTACTTTTGAGGGCATGAATTATTTAGCAATTTTTTCACCTATTTTTTCATATTTACTTTTAAATTATGTCAGTGGTGTCAGAATGTTAGAGTACAGGGGCCATAAAAAGTGGGGGCATCTTGAAGAATATAATGCATACAAAAAATCAACTCCAAAATTTATTCCAAGAGTTTTTTAGAAAAATAAATTTTTATAAAAAAATCTAGAAATTATTGCTTTTGATCAAAACAAATTTCTTATAACTTTCTCACACCATTTTTAAATAAAATTAGGTACAATTTAAAAATTAATTATAAATTTTGATAATTTTCACTACGCTGTTAGACTAGTGAACCATTTTTCTAGGGAGAAAAAAATGTTAAAGAAAAGCCTAGTAGTTCTTACTATGCTGACTACCTTTGTAGCGGCATCAGAAATGGAACAAGTTTTAGAAGTTGGAAGAGACAATACAGAGCTTTCAGCTCAATCTCAATCCAAAATTGATGCCACAGAATCAGCAACAGATAAGCTAATTAATGAGTTTAAAGTGGTCTCAAAACAGGTGGAAGGATTAAAACTTTATAACGCTCAAAAAAGAATCCAGATTCAAGCTCAGCTAGATTTAATGGATCAGTATGACGAGCAATTAGTTCAAGTGGTCGTTATGCAAAGACAAATCCCACCATTGGCACAAAGAATGCTTGAGGGCTTAGAAAAGTACGTCAATCTTGACACCCCGTTTCACATAGAAGAAAGAAAACAAAGATTAGATCTTGTAAGAGCATCTCTTTCAAATCCAAAAGTTACTGCTTCTGAGCAGGTCAGACAAATCTTAGAAGCCTATAATATCGAGGCTGAGTATGGAAGAAAACTTGATGCGTACGATGAAACAATTGTGCTTGATGGACAAGAAGTTGTTGTAAATATTCTAAGAGTTGGAAGATTGGGCATGTTCTTCCAATCAAAGGATGAAAGGAAAACCGGTTATTATGATAATGAAACTGGCTCATGGGAAGAGCTTTCTGGAAGTTACAGGGTAACAGTCAGAGATGGGATTAGAATGGCTCAAAAATTAGCTCCTATGGATATCATGATGTTGCCGATAGTCTTCAGAGGAGATGCATCATGAAGAAACTTAATAAATATATATTATCACTTGCACTAATTGCTTCAGTCTCATTATTTGCCCAAGACTCAGCCGAAGGAGAGCCAACAACTATTCAAGGGTTACTTCAACTCGTTGAACAAGGTAGGACAACCGAACAGGGAGTCAACGCCCAAAGGGAAGCTGACTTTCTTGCTGACAAAAATAAACAGGCAGCTATATTAGCTGCTGAAAAAAGAGAATTAGCAAGACAAGAAAGAATTGCTGATCAGCTTGAAGAAGAATATAAAAAGAATGACGCAATATTGGTTGTCAAAGAAGCTGCTTATAAAAAAGAGTTGGGTTCATTGGTTGAACTATTTGGCCATCTCCAAAGTTCTGCGGGCGAAGCCAGTGCTTTGTTTGCTGATTCTTTGACTTCCGCACAATATGGCAGAGAAAGAGAAACATTTTTAAATGCTTTGTCTTCTAAAATGTCTAGCGCCACCGAACTTCCAACAATCAGAGAACTTGAAGGCCTATGGTATGAGCTTCAGAGGGAAATGGTTGCTGGATCAGAAGTTGTGTCTTTTGCAACAAATGTAATTAACTTAGATGGTGAGTCAGAGAATTGTGTGGTCACTAGAGTTGGTTTATATAATGCAATTTGTGATGGTAAGTACCTAGAGTACATAAGTAGTAAAGGACAGTATGCATTTTTAGGTAAACAGCCTGAAGGTCGATACGTAAGCTCAGCTAAAAAACTATCTAAGGCTGATGCTGGAGATGTTGTTAAATTTGGAGTTGATCCAACCGGTCCAGTTGGTGGAAGCCTACTTGCAAACTTGATTCAAAACCCTAGCCTTATGGAAAGAGTCAACCAGGGTCGTGAAGTTGGTTATATCATTATATTTGTTGGTCTAATTGGTATAGCAATTGCTTTTTGGAAACTGTTTACTCTTTATACAATGGGTGTTGCTGTTGCTAAACAAGCCAAATCTAAAACTCATGATAAATCGAATCCATTGGGAAGAGTCCTTGCGGTTGGTGAAGAGCATATGAATAAAGACATAGAAACTTTAGAGCTCAGGCTTGCTGAAGCAATAATGGCAGAAAGACCATCAATTGAACGCGGCATTCCTGTAGTAAAAATTATTTCAGTCGTTGCACCACTAGCTGGTTTATTAGGAACAGTGACAGGTATGATCGTAACTTTCCAGCAAATTACATTATTTGGTACTGGTGATCCTAAGATTATGGCTGGAGGTATTTCGCAAGCTCTTGTTACTACAGTGCTAGGACTAGTAGTTGCTATCCCAACAACGCTTCTTCACTCTTTTGCAAATTCATCAGCAAGAGGAATTATTAATGTTCTTGAGGAACAAAGCACAGGAATAGTAGCAGAACACTCAGATTCAAAGTAATCAGATAATGTTTTACGCAATCACTGAAGCATTTAATACTCTCAGAGACTTCATGTCTGCTGGGGGTAGTGTGCTGTGGCTGATAGCAATTCTTGCTGCTTTTATGTGGGCGATAATTTTAGAAAGAATTTGGTATTTTAATGCTGGCCATAGGGTTTACATGGACGAATTAAAATCTCAATGGGATTCAGTTGCTGATCATACTTCATGGAAAGGTGGAGCAATCAAAGAAAAGTTAATCTCGCAAGCAAGAACAGAAGTTAATAGGTACTTACCTTTAATAAATACATGTGTGGCTTTAGCCCCTTTATTTGGCTTGCTAGGTACAGTGACAGGCATGATTGAGGTGTTCCAAGTTATGGCTTTTACCGGCGGCGGTGACGCTAGATCAATGGCTGGAGGAGTTTCAAAAGCTACTTTGCCAACAATGGCTGGAATGACTACGGCTCTCTCGGGCGTTTTTGCTACTATATATCTTAATGCAGCTAGAAACAGGGAAGAGACTCTCATTAAAGAGATAATTAAAAATTAGTTAACAGGAGAATATTGTGAGAAGAAATGCTATATCAAGCGCAGTACAAGAGGAAGAAGCGGAAATTAATATGACACCCATGCTTGATGTTGTGTTCATTATGCTTATTTTTTTTATCGTTACAGCAAACTTTATTAAAGAACCTGGCCTTGAAATTAATAGACCAGAATCTGATACCTCAGAAACACAAGAAAATGCAGCAATTTTAATTGCAATTGGGGCTTCTGGAGAAATCTGGATGGATGGCAGACGAATTGATGCAAGACAAGTAAAAGCTAATGTCGTAAAACTACTCGCTGATAATCCTCAGGGATCAGTCGTTATTCAGGCTGATGAAAAGGCAATGGCCGATACAATTATTAAAGTTATGGATGGTTCAAGAGAGGCTGGCGTCTATAACATTTCTCTAGCCTCTGAACCTAAGTAGAGATAAATATTGAACACTGCTAGTAATAGTTTAAATACTCTTAATCAAACCTTGTCAAAGGTGTTTGGTCCATTGATAGATCTCTATTACAAAGCATTTAACTACAATAAATATCTTGCAGGGTCTGGCTTTGCTGCGATTATTACCTTAGGCTTATTTTTTTTAATGGTCGCATTAATTTCTCTCGGCGATAATAGCCTACCAACAGACAACTCAAGAAAATTAGGTGATGTAATAATGCCAGATAGAGATATTGATACATTATTTGATAACGTAGACAAGCCTGAAGAACCTGAAGAGCAACCAGAAGATATCGCGCAACCTGAATTAGATCTCGCACCTTTAGCTGGCGTAGATGTATCTGTTCCAAAACCAAAAGCAAATTTCGCTGGCAGTGGATCCTTTTTTAGAGACGGGGAATATATTCCTTTGTTCAAAGTGACTCCTATTTACCCAAGAAGAGCTCAGGAGAGAGGCATCATGGGTTATGCAATAGTTTCTTTCACTATTACAGAAACTGGAACAGTTGAAAATGCTGAGCCTTTAGAGGGTATGTGTGGCAATCCTACTGATCCTGAAACAGTTTTCAGATCTTGCACCATTTTTAACTCAGCAGCTTCAAGGGCAGCTATAAAACTAAAATATAAGCCTAAAATAGTTGATGGAAATGCAGTCAGAGTGGATGATGTTCCTCATAAGTTTACTTTTATTCTTGAGGATACATAATTTATGAAAAAACTTTTTTTATATTTTTCAATTCCCCTTACCTTTTTTTCGTTAACTACAGTTCTTTCGGTTGATATTGTTGCTCAACAAGAAATTGATAGATCCGATCAAAGACAACAAAAAGCTGGAAAATCTAATAGATCTTATAAAAAAGCTAGAGTACTTCAGTCCTCAACGGCAAAGAAGATCGTTAAAGTTGTTGAGGCTCTAGAGAGACAAAAAACTATTAGAATTCCTGATCCTGAAAATGAGGGCAAGTTTATTGAAAAAGAAGAAGACGATCCAGATTGGGCAGAAGCTAAATTGATTTTAACTGAACTTTTAAATAATAGATCAGAATTAAAAAGTTATGATCGTTCTGTAATGTGGAATTATTGGGGCTATATCTATTTCAGTGATGAAGATTATGATCAGGCAATGTATGCATATGAGCAACTATTAATGGAACCTGAAGCAACTGTCCCATTAAGAACAGCATCGCTTTTAACACTTGCTCAACTTAATTTAGTTAAAGAAAATTATGATAAGGGCATCAGTTTAATACTTCAATGGATGGATGAAGTTGAAAATGTTACAGCTCAGTCATATTACCTACTCGCTTCTGCATATTTTCAAAAAGATGATTTCGTTAAATCAAGAAGCAGCATGGAGGAAGCAATAAGGCTAGCTGATGAAGAGGGTTATCGTCCAAGAGAAAACTGGTATGTTTTATTAGCGGCATGCTTTAGTGAGTTAAAAGAAAAAAAAATAATTAGTGCGTCCTTTGCTCTGGAACAGCAATTAGGCATTTATGAGATCTTAGTTAACTATTATCCAAAAAAGCAATATTTTCTTTCTTTGGCCGCTACATACCAACAAATGGATAGAGACGAAGATTATATGATCACTCTTAAAGCGGCTTACGATAAAGATATGCTAGATAAGGAGGCAGAGTATCTTTCTTTGGCGCAGATGCTTTTACTCAAGAAGAATCCCTATTGGGCCGCTCAAGTTTTGGTGGCAGGTCAACAAAAAAAAGTAATCATTAAAGATGAAGAGACAGATGAAGAGGAACTTGTTCCGGTTCTTTCTGATAAAGAAAAGACTTTAAAATTATTAGCCGATTCTTGGAGAATGGCTCAAGAAATAGATAAAGCTATTCCGGTTTTAGAAAAAGCTGCAAAGATTTCAAAGGATGGAGATACTTATGTTCTTTTAGGAAACTTGTATCTCTTTGAGGATCGCATGCAAGAGTCCATTAAAGCGATTGAGAATGGGCTAAAGAAACCTAAAGTAACAAGTCGTTCTCAAGCCTTACTGGTCTTGGGGCAAGCCCATTTTGAGCTTCAAAACTTTGATGAAGCAAAAAAACACTTCAGAGCAGCAGCGCGCGATGAAAATAAAAGAATTAAGAAAACAGCAAACTCTTGGATTAAATACTCTGAAAATGAAGAAATAAGGGTAAAAAATCTCGCTTTACGAAGAGATTTTATTCAGCAATCTAAATCAAAGAAGTCTTAAGATAGGTTTCAACCTTAAAATTAAATTCATTTTCATCATCTCGCTCATAAGATTCTGTTGAAACTTTCTTCCAATCACTAAAATTCATTTGCGGGTAAAATACATCCCCATCTATCTCACAATCAACTTTAGTCAATATTAATTTGTTTACAATTTCTTTGCTTTCTTCAAAGACGTATCCGCCCCCAATTAATACAACCTCATTATCTTGAGCATTCTCAAGATTCCATTTAGTAGCAGCATTAATACCTAGATCGAGATTTTTAACTATTTCAATGCCATCTTGTGAAGAAAGCGTTGATGAAATAACAATATTTTTTCTATTAGGAAGAGGTCTGCCAATAGATTCGAAAGTTTTTCTGCCCATGACCATTGCTTTATTTTGTGTATAAGCACTGAAATGTTGCAGGTCTTTTTTAAGCTTCCACGGCAGATCGTTATTGACACCTATCACTAAATTATTTGAGAGTGCTACCAAATGAGAAAGAATCATTATAAGTTTATATAGCCATCGGAGCCTTTATGGCTGGATGGGATTCGTATCCGTCTAATATAAAGTCATCTACAGAAAAATTTTTGAGAGACTCTATTGAATCTATATTGGGCAGTATTAATTTAGGAAGTTTTTTTGGCTCTCTAGACAATTGCTCTTTTACTTGAGCAATACTATTTTTATAAATGTGCGCATCTCCAAATACATGAACGAAATCACCAGGAATTAAGTTCAAGATGTTAGCCAAAATTGATTGAAGCAGTGCATAGCTTGCGATGTTGAATGGGACTCCCAAAAACATATCGGCACTTCTTTGATACATTTGACAAGAAAGGCGACCATTTTCTGAAACATAAAATTGAGACATAACATGGCAAGGAGGCAGAGCCATGGATGCAATTTGTTCTACATTCCATGCACTCAAAATGTGTCTTCTACCACCAGGATCAGATCGGAGATCATCTAATAGTTTTTCAATTTGATCTATCCCTCCCCAATTTCTCCACTGAACTCCATAAATTGGCCCAAGTTTTTTTGTAATCTCATTATTTTCATAGCCTAACTCAATGCCTTGGTTGTCTGCGTTGTCTGTCCAAATTGTGGAGAATTTTGTTAAATCTTTTAATTTGGCCCTATCTTGTTGGAACCTAATTTCGGCCAGTCTTCTCTCATCATCTGAACCTTCAAGAAACCATAAAAGCTCTGAGACTACTCCTTTCCATGCAAGTGATTTTGTTGTAACTGCTGGGAACCCGTCACCAAGATTAAATCGAATTTGATGACCAAAAGATGATATGACCCCCGTACCAGTTCTATCTCCTCTTTCTTCACCGTATTGAAGAATGTGGTCTAGAAGTTCAAGATATTGCTTCATTTGCTCTCAGTGATTTTATAAGTAGTATGAGCCCAATTATAACCATGGGGATGCTCAGAAGTTGACCCATGCTTAATTGTAATGCAACAAAACCCATGTGAGAATCCGGCTGCCTAAAATACTCAACAAAAAATCTTATCAACCCATACCCTATTAAAAATGATCCGCTAAGGACTCCTGTCTTGCTATTCCTGCTACCAATAAACACAAGTAAAATAAATAGAACCAAGCCCTCAAAGAATGCTTCATAAAGTTGAGATGGATGTCTGGTAAACCCATATGGGTCTGTGGGAAAGATAAACCCCCAACTTCCGT
>QOPC01000015.1 GCA_003331545.1 SAR86 cluster bacterium | reverse complement strand
CGAAAGCTCTTTTTGCGGTAATTGGCTTTCCTGTAAACATCATTTTACGAACTGCTTGAAGTGGAAATAGCCTGCTGAGGTGAGCGCCTCCACCAAGAGCGCCTCTATCAATTTCCGGTAACCCAAAATAAGAATCTTCAGTTGTTAAAACTATGTCGGAGGCTCCTGCAAGCAAAATGCCTCCTCCTAAAATAAAGCCATGACAAGCAGAAATTACAGGGACATTGCAAACATGAATTGCTCTGGCTGTTTTCCAGCAACCATCATTTACATCCGCAATTTTTGTGGGATCTTCTTGTAACTCTTTAATGTCAGCTCCTGCACAAAAACCCTTACCTTTTGCTTTGAGAACTATTACCTTAACCTCTTCATTATGAGATAAATGATCGATATTGATTGCAAGGTCTAACCACTCAGTTGAAGTCAAAGCATTAACAGGTGGACAATCTATAATAATTTCAGCTATTCCTTTGCTAATTGATGTTTCAACACTCATGGGCTGTCCTTTTCAATCTTTTTAAAATTAGCTGCTGCGAAACTAAACTCTTTCATAATTTGATCTATTAAATCCTTGCATGTGGGAAGATTTGAAATAAGTCCTGCAACTTGTCCAGACGGCATAGCACCCTCATTTGGAGAACCCTCGACCATAGCTTTTTGGATTATAGCAGGGCTATTTGCTGACATAACTGATTGAGATATTGTTAAGTCATCTCCTTTTAACATTGCAAAGAATGATTTCAGTAAATCTAAATAAGATGACTTGGTCAATTGCTTGTATTTCCATGCTGAAGCGATCGAAATAATAAAAAGACTAAATGGGTTAGATCTATCAATTTTTGCAATGTAATCGTTAAATATTAACCTATGCGACATGCCATCAAATTTTTTTGTTATTTTGATATTCTCTATGTCAGCAGATAAATATGCTTCTTTAGTTTTGTGTGGAACCGGACTCTCTTCAGTCATCATAAATCTTGTGCCCATTGCGATTCCACTAGCACCCCAAGCAAGAGAAGCTGCTAATCCTGAGCCGTCACGAAAACCCCCAGCAGCGACCACAGGAATTTTTACATTTTCAAGCACGGAGCTCAAAAGAAGAGTTGTTGGGGTCGAGCCAGTATGCCCGCCTCCCTCTGATCCTTGGATAACCAATGCATCAGCACCAAGTTGTTCTGCTTTCAAGGCATGCTTGAGAGCACCTACCGTAGGAATACAAATAACACCTGCCTCTTTAAATGCTTTAATGAATTCAGGAGTAGGAGACCTAGAGTAACTTACTGCTTTGATCTTCCTATCAATAACGCCCTGAA
The DNA here is from genome assembly GCA_003331545.1 of SAR86 cluster bacterium. Taxonomy (GTDB): domain Bacteria; phylum Pseudomonadota; class Gammaproteobacteria; order Magnimaribacterales; family D2472; genus D2472. The sequence goes on along the minus strand of QOPC01000015.1, from coordinate 19,791 downwards.
CAATTTCATCGGCCCCAGGTTGAAACATATGAAAATTAATACCAAATGGTTTGTCAGTAAGAGCTAATGTTTGATCCATCATTTCGATAGCTTCTTTAGGTCCAGCTGTTGCTAAAGCGAGAAAACCGAAAGCTCCTGCATTTGAGGATGCTGCAACTAACTCAGGCATTGCCACCCAACCCATTGCAGTTTGAATAATTGGGTATTCGCAACCCAGCATGTTTGTTAACTTATTAATTTCTCTTTCCTTTTATTTACTTTTTTTCTTGGGAGAGGATTTTTTTACCAAGTTTTTTTTTGGGACTATTTTTTTCTTTTTTGTACGCTGAGATTTAGCCATTTTTTTTGCATCAAAGCCAGCAAGAACATTTCCAGTAGTAAGATCATTATGTGCATGTGAAAAATGATGCCAGGCAAATGCAGCCTCCATACCATTTCGTTTTCCTTGAAGATCCTCAACATGATTAATAGCTTGTTTAGTAAGAGTTAAACCCAATCTTGGCATTGCTGAAATTTTTGTTGCCATATCCATCACAGTAGACTCAAGCTCTTCCTTAGAAACAACCTTATTAACCATTCCCATTTCGTATGCTCTAGATGCAGACATCCTCTCTCCTAAAAATAAAAATTCTTTTGCTATTCTTGGATTTAACTCATAAGGATGCGCAAAATATTCAACACCAGGAATGCCCATACGAACTACAGGATCAGCAAAGAAAGCGTCATCAGAAGCAATTATGAGATCGCAAACCCAAGCTAACATGCATCCTCCTGCCACACACGCACCATGAACCATGGCTATGGTTGGTTTAGGCATATCTCTCCATCTTCTGCACATATTGAGATAAACCTCTTGCTCCCTGACGTATAAAAATTCTCCTCCAGGTTTATTGGTATGGTCGTACCAAATTGATTTTCGATCATACTCAACATCAACGTCTCTGCCCGGTGTCCCAATATCATGTCCAGCAGAAAAGTGTTTTCCGTTGCCTTTGAGGATAATCACTTTAATGTCATCGTCATCAATAGCTTTTTTAAATGCTTTGTCCAAGTCATAGGTCATCTTCCCATTTTGTGCATTATTGAACTCAGGTCTATTCATTGAAACTATGGCAATAGAATCTTTCTTTTTATATGTAATTGTTGATTTACTGCTTGGCATATTTATTCTCCAAAAATTGAATTGCGAATACCTTGAGGATCAAGAACCTCTCTTATTAAAATAAGCTCTTCTTCTGATGGCATCGGTGTAACAGTTTCGGAACTAATGGATAACTCAAATCCAGTATTAAGCTTTACATCATCAACACTTGCTCCAGGATGCAAAGAAAGCAACTGCATAGAATTATCTGTTCCATTAAAGTCAAATACGCCAAGGTTTGTTACAACCACCTTGATTTCAAATTTACCATTTGATAGTTGTTTATTTTTATAACCCATGCCAGATACCATATCTACTTCGCCGTTAACAAAAGTTTTGACAGAATGATTAGGGATAAAAATTGAATTTTTGTGATTAATAAAATTTCCTGGAAACCCTCTTACGCCTAGTAGCTGAACTTTGGGAGAATTATATTCGCCAATTGCACTGATATTAGTTTGTCCAAAGCAATCTATCTGGGTGGGAGTAACCATTGCATGCCTTTTGCCTCCCCATAAATTATCAAAGACTCTGCTATAACTCATATAGCCTTCAACTTGGTCATTAGATGCATCTCTTTTGCCCATTGGTGCAGGTTTTGAAATTAAATATGTTTCTCCATCGGTCATCATCAAATCTGGATTTTGAGTGAGCTTGGCTAAACCCGCGGCAATTCTTGGAATCAACCCAATGCCAGTAGCAAGTATTTCACCGTCATCTTTCCAAGCCTTTGAAGCTGCGCTGATACATATTTCTGCTAATGAGATTGAATCTGACATTTTAAAATTGTGGTAAAGGTATATTTTTTATTGCTTCAGACCCTCCTACAGAGTCTATGTATTCTTCATGAGTCTTATTCATATATTTTGAGCTGTATTCTTCAAAAGATTTAGCAGCATCTGAGTATTCCTTGAGGTGCTTCATATCAAAGCCATAATTAGGTGCGCAAGAAGTTGGGTGAGCTCCAAAAGCAGAATGGACCACTCCTGTTACAAGACTTCTTTCAAATCTATTAAAAATAGCTCCCTCCTTACCCCCTAATTCTTGAGTAGAAACTACTTCTTCGGACGATATAAATGTCTTTCTGGCTGCTCTAGCGAAGAGCTCATCAAAAAATGGATCAGGGCCAATAATTTGAGTATTTCCCTTCTCATCGGATTTATTTACATGAAGTAATGCAACATCTAAATTAAGTGCTGGCATAGCAACAAGATTTTCTTCATCAGAATATGGTGAAGTAACAAATTTAAGCTCAGGATTGTGAGTCAATACATCTGTGCCCAAACCAACTCTTGTTGGAAGGAAAGGCAGATCCATCGCTGCAGCGCGAAGTCCCCACTGGACCATCCCCTCATCGAGCTCCATAACCTCAATTTCGCTATTTTGCCGAGATTGTCGAAAATGGGCTTCCAAAGGAATCATATCTAAAGATACAAAGCCAAAGATTAATTTTTTGACTTTTTTGTGAGCGCACAATAATCCAACATCTGGGCCACCATAGCTTATCAAGGTCAGGTCTTTTAAATCTGATTGGCAGATTGCCCTAATTAAAGACATCGGTTTTCTTCGAGCACCCCATCCGCCGATACCAATAGTCATTCCACTGGACAGGTCATTGATTACGGCTTCATGAGTTAAAATCTTATCCATTAATTATGCCTCTGGCATATTAAATTCATGGCCCCAATAACTTGGAGCTTCAGAGTTAGTAGTTTCATGAACATCCCAATCAGGCTGGATACCATCGTATCCGAATTCAAGCATAAATCCAGCAGGTGTTTGCATGTAGAAAGAGAACATTTTATCGTTCATATGTCTTCCAAGGGTTGATGAAATATGAATATTATTTGAAGTTGCTCTATCCATAGCATCCACAACTTGCTCAGCAGTCTCGACTTCAACCATTGCGTGAATAAGCCCAGATGGTGGAGTTGGAGCCAACATAATACCCACAGTGTGATGACGGGGATTATCACAATGCATAAAATATATAACAGATTCAGGATCATTGGGGTCAGGAGTGAATCTCATTCGCATGATATCTGAATCACCAAACTCCATAACTTGGGTATAAAAGTTATGAGCAGCTTCTGCTTCTAAGGTTCCAAAAACAAGATGTCCCAATCCTAATCCATGAGTAACAAAACCTGAAATATCTTGAGAAGACCTGAACTCATTTGTATCAAGATCTCTGCCGTAAAAAAGCTCAAGTGAGTTTCCAGCTGGATCATTAAAACTTATTAATTCCTTGACACATCTGACTTTAGCCAAATCCTCTCCCTCATCATGAAATGCAATACCTAGATCAAAGAGTTGTTTTTTTGCATCTTCAAAATCTTCCTTATTAGCAACCTCAAATCCACCTTTGGAATATTTATTTTCGCTTCCTTTAAAAACTTGAAACCTAAAAGGGCTCTCATCCATTCGAAGAAAGAGATTATTTTCATCGCTCAAATCTTCATTTTTCATCAATCCTACAACATTTTTTGCATAAGCTTCCCACTGACTTATATCAGTCGATTCAATTGTTATATAACTTAAAGATTTGATTTTCATGACTAACCCCTCTTTTTAAATTTTTAAAGACTAAACATTGCCAATACAAATATGCTTATATCTTTATGATTCCATTGTTAATTCTATCATTCAATTTATTTATACATAATTATTCATTTATGAATTACGAAATATATTGAAAAAATTTAAAAAAGATCATTTATTCAGATAAATTATATAAAATGCATGTATGTCCTTAATTAAAGCATTAATTCAACCAGTAACACCTTTTCAACAAAATGCCCCAATTTTATATTGCGAAGAATCCAAAAAATGTGCTTTTATCGACCCAGGTGGCGACATAGATATTCTTTTAGCAGCCGCTAAAGATAACAACTTGATTCCAGAAAAAATTTTTTTGACTCATGGGCATGCCGATCATGCGGGTTCGGCGACTGAGCTTGCAAGACTTCTTTCATTGAAAATTGAAGGTCCGCATAAAGCAGATTTATTCCTCCTTGAATCACTTGAGGAACAAGGAAAAATGTTTGGAATGCGAGCAGAGAACTGCACGCCTGATAGGTGGCTTGAGGAAGGGGATGAAGTCAAAATAGGGAATGAAATTCTCAAAGTATTTTTTTGTCCCGGCCATACACCAGGGCATATAATTTTTTATCATGCAGCATCAAGATTGGCGGCAGTAGGTGATGTACTATTTAAGGGTTCGATTGGCAGAACTGATCTTCCTGGTGGAAATCATCAAGACTTAATTAATTCGATTATTCAAAAACTATGGCCTTTGGGAACGGAAGTTTTGTTTTTGCCTGGCCATGGCCCAGTCTCAACATTTGGCCAAGAAAGAAAAGAGAATGCTTTTGTAGCTGATTCAGTAATTGACCGCTCCTAGTCGACCCAAACCTTCACTAAATTTCCTTCGTCATCTTTCATGGATCCAGTGACAATTAAAATAAAATCTACAATCCACCATACTCCCAACCCGCCAATGGTTATTATGAATAGAATGGCCGACGCATATCGCCTTAAAAAAAATCTATGCGCTCCAAGCGGCCAAGATAAAACAATAAATAGCAAAAAGGTTGGCAAGATTCTTTTTTCTGAGATTCTTAATATTTCATTCATACCGACCACCAGCCAAGCTTGAACTCATCTTAATAACAATAGACGCTGGTAAAACATTACAAATAAGTGCGATAAACTTATTTAATATTCCTGAAATCCACACGGTTTTACCTTTCATCATTGCATTAACTGCTCCAATGGCTACCGATGTTGAATCTTGCTTCATAAAGGCAGGCACTTTATCCATTGCATCTTGCATGCCGCTAGCAGAATGAAATTCTGTAACTGTGAATCCAGGACATACATTTGTAGAGGTAATACCCTGAGATCGATAATTGATATTAATTGCGTCTCCAAACCTATTTACAAAAGTTTTTACTGGTCCATATAAGGCGCCCCACCCCGATGCTGGTGGCGCAAAAGAAGCAAGGGAAGATACCATCATGATTTTTCCATTTTTGCGCTCAAGCATTTCTGGAATAAATTTTTTAGTAAGAGCAATTATGGATATGCCTAATACTCGCAAGAATTTTTCCTCTTCCTCCTCACCAGTTTCATGGAATTTTTTATTGATGCTATATCCAGCATTGTTTACCAATATATCAACGAGATAATTTTTTTCAGAACAAAAGTTAAAAATTTTTTCTGGAGCAGAAAATTCTGCTAAGTCTGCACTAACGTAATTACAGTCAATATTAAATTCTTGCATGAGTTGAGCTGAAATATCTCTTAACCTATCTTCTCTTCTTGCAGTTAGAATAATATTATGACCTAGCCTAGCAAGCTCTCTGGCAATTTCTAGTCCAATCCCAGCTGTTGCTCCCGTAATTAATGCATAATTTTTTTTCATAAAATCTCCAGTTTATTTTTTACAAATCTTTTATTTTTAATCTAATTTCATATGGCACGGTGCCTGTAAGATCATGGGCATTCTTAATGGCTGATACCCTTTCAAGTCTCTTGGCATCCATTTCAACGATCTTTCGTTGTTTCATGTCAATATGGCCTTCTACCGTCTCATACATAGCTGAAATTACGTCATCTTTATCAAAGAGGACGCCAATCATATGAAAAAGTTTTTTATTAACATTAAACAATCTAAATGCAGGGAATACCTGGTCACCTAATAAAAATTCTTTTTTGAACCTGTAATTATCCTCAAGAGTGAAGCTAGAAAAACCACTGTTAAAATATTCATCATTGAAACCAAAGTCTCTAATAGTAAATTCCCAACCTTGCTCAAATACTTCTTTGATAAAATTTACATTCATGTGCCCATTAAAATCGCACATATCCTTTGTAACTGTTATCGGTTTACCAATGTATGGAAATAAATCTTTCATATCTAATAAATATTTAAAAGAATGGATTGTGTATAAGTGTGGGGAAATTTGCAAATCAAAATTATGTTTTTCTAACGAGATTTCGTACAATTAAAGATCTATTAGATTAAAAAAGATAACTTAATAACAATTTGGAAAAAACTTCTGCACCGGCTGATCACAGAGCTATTATAGTCTCAGTTGATCTAATAACTTTTAATAAAAAGTATTCTGAAAATTTCAATTCAGACGAATTTATTGATCTCGCAAAATCTGCTGGATTGCAAGTTGAAGATCATATCCTTTCTAATCAAAGCTTTGTGTCTGCTAGTCATTTTCTTACCAAGGGAAAAGTTGAAGAACTGAGAATATTATCCTCAGAAAAGGATATTAAATTAGTAGTTCTAGATTGCGAGCTGTCTCCTTCTCAAGAGAGAAATTTAGAAAAGCTTCTGTGCGCAAGAGTTTTAGATAGAACAGGTTTAATCTTAGATATTTTTGCTGCAAGAGCTCATAGTGATATTGGAAAACTTCAGGTTGAACTTGCTCAACTTAGCTTTCTCTCTACCCGTCTTGTTAGGGGCTGGAGTCATCTAGAAAGACAAAAAGGAGGGATCGGCCTAAGAGGTCCTGGGGAGACTCAGCTAGAAACTGACAGAAGACTTATTGGAAATCGTATAAAACAATTAAAAAAAAGATTGGATAAACAACACAACCAAAAAAATTTAAATCGATACTCAAGAAAAAAGGGTAATAATAAGTTAGTTGCTTTGGTTGGCTACACTAATGCTGGCAAAACTTCATTGTTTAATAGATTAACTAAAGGCGGTCTAGAGGCTGAGGATAAATTATTTGCAACGCTCGATACCACAACAAGAAGAGCTAATTTTAAGTTTAAAGCACTAGATACCGTTCTCTTTTCTGACACAGTTGGATTTATTTCTAATCTTCCGACTAAACTCATCGAATCTTTTAAAGCTACCCTTGATGATCTTGCATCAGCCGATCTATTGATTCATGTTATTGATGCAGCGGATCCAGATAAGGATTATAAAATTGAGCAAGTGAATTTAATTCTGGAAGATCTTGGAGTAAGTGAAGTACCTCAAATACGTGCATTAAATAAAATTGATCTTTTGCAAGGCACACAAATTATGCCGGCTAATAATCAGTATCCAGAGACTAAAATTTCCTCTGAAACTAAAGAAGGTCTTGATGAGCTAAAAATTATTATTTCTGAGAGTTTATTTGGCGACTTATTAACGGGCTGGATAAACTTTTCACCAATGCAAGCTAACATTAGATCAAAATTATTTGACACGGGTTGCATTCTAGAGGAAAAAATAGATTCCAGTGGTCAGAATCTATCGCTGGTAGAAATTACTCAAACAATGTTGAAGAAATTTGAAAACATAGAAAGTTTTAAAGAGTTAAAACCGTCGCCACACTAAAAAGAGCTGACTAAGCAAATCTTTTTTTACGTGAAGCAATTAGGAGAAATCTGGATTGGCAGGATCATAAAAAACTTGGCCACGGAATATTTCAGGATTTGCACATGTCCCAGTATTTTCTAAAGCTTCCTTTGCAGTCCCTCCAGTTTCATCCCATAAAGCCATTCCTGCATCCATGCCGTCCATATCAATATGGAAGTTACCAAACCAATAATCAACCTCTGCTTCTGAATCTTCAGGAACATAAAGTCCATAAGCATAAAAACCACCAACAGCACCTGAATCTAAACCATCAAGCCAATTGTTATAAGCAATTAGTCCATTAGATAAACTTGTTTGATCCATACCATCATTAAGGGTACAAGGCATAAAATTTGCAGCAAAAGAGCCATCCTCGGATGTTGGTCCAAAATTATAGGGGTTGTATGGAAAAACAAACTCGTAACCGTTTCTATTTTCTGAATCACATTGAAGCACAGATGCATATTTATCTCCCCAAGCCTTAGCATCTTCGCTTGCCATCCATTCACCCCAGGCCTTGTCTGCATCTTCTTTGGATGTCCAACTTAACTCCCATTGACCATTGGTAACAGTATTATTTTCACTTGCAGGGGCATAACCCCATGAGCCAAGCAATGAATCCGACAATCCAAAATCTCTCCAATCAGCTATCATCTGCATCATGAGCTCTTCAGTGAAATCGTCTCCAGGAGAACATTCCATGAATTCATTAAACATAGTGTAATTTGTTGCATCCCAAGCAACCGAAGATTCTTTCACATCCTCCGAAACAGTGCATGAAATAATTAACAAAAAGGTTCCAGCAATCATTAATAATTTAAAATTGTCTTTCACTGTGTGCCCCTCTAAAAAGAAAATAATTATTAATTAAATATACATTAATTATTTAGAAGAAACACTCGAGAGTATAATATTTTTCATGCCTAACAAATCAAATTTAACAGACGCAATAATCATTGGGGGCGGACATAACGGACTAGTATGTGGATATTATTTAGCAAGAAAAGGTTTAAAGGTTCAAATTTTTGAGAAAAGATCAGTTGTTGGAGGCGCCGCAGTAACTGAGGAATTTTATCCTGGATTCAGTAATTCAGTTGCTAGTTACACGGTAAGTCTATTAAATCCAAAGATCATCAAAGAAATGAAGCTCAAAGAATATGGTTTGAAGATTGTGAAACGCCCTATTTCAAATTTTCTTCCAATAGATAATAAAACTTATTTAAAGCTTGGGGGTGGAATTAAAAAAACGCAGGAGGAATTTAGGAAATTTTCTTTAAAAGATGCTGCAAGATTACCTGAATACTATAAACGCATAGAAGCAGTTGCTGATGTCCTAAGAGATCTATCAATCAAAACTCCCCCAAATCCAAAACAAGGCATTAAAGCTTTGCTAAACGCAGCCTTGCAACTATGGCCGATAGCAATTAAAGGAAATCAATTACATAAAGATGTCTATGATCTGTTTACAAAAAGTGCGCGATCATTCTTGGATTCATGGTTCGAAAATGAGCATATTAAAGCTGCTTTTGGTTTTGATTCAATTGTTGGAAATTTTGCTAGTCCTGATACCCCAGGCTCAGCATATGTATTATTGCATCATGTCTTTGGAGAGGTTGATGGAGAAAAAGGAGCATGGGGTCATGCAATTGGAGGAATGGGTTCAATCACGAAAGCTATGGAAAAAGCATGCAAAGATAAGGGCGTAAAGATATTTACAGATACAGATGTTAAAAAAGTAAATATCGCTAATGGTACCGCTACTGGAATTGAGTTAAGCAATGGAAGCTCATTTAAAGCTAAAAAAATAATCTCTAATCTAAATCCAAAGTTGCTATACAAAAAATTAATTTCTGAGGCAGATTTAGATCCAGAATTTAATCGAAGTATGGATGGATACAAATGTGGTTCTGGAACATTTAGAATGAATGTAGCTCTTTCTGAATTACCAGATTTTTATGCCTTGCCCGGCAAAGAAGTTGCTGAACATCATCAAAGCGGCATTGTAATAGCGCCAACTCTCGATTACATGGATAAGGCTTATATTGAAGCTAAATCTCATGGCTGGTCTTCCGCACCAATTGTAGAAATGTTAATTCCATCAACAATGGATAAAACTTTAGCCCCAGAGGGCAAACATGTTGCATCCTTGTTCTGTCAGCAATTTTCTCCTAATTTACCAGATGGAAGCTCTTGGCATGATCATCGACTAGCCGCTGCAGATACTATTATTGAAACTGTAGATAAGCACGCATCAAATTTCAGAGAGTCAATCTTAGGAATGATGATCCTATCGCCCCTAGATTTAGAAGAAAAATTTGGATTAGTCGGAGGAGATATAATGCATGGACATATGTCGCTTGATCAAATGTGGGCTGCTAGACCATTAATGAATTATGGAAATTATAGAGGACCCATAAAATCATTGTATATGTGTGGCTCAGGAACACATCCTGGTGGAGGAGTTACAGGCCTGCCAGGAAAAAATGCAGCGAGAGAAATTATTAAAGATAGCTAAATCAAGAATTTTAAGTTGAATCCTCTAATGCTGAAAAATACTCTCTAGCTTTAAAAATTACTTTTGGTGCCAGCCAGACAGATGAAATTAAAGTAGGTATAGCCATTAAAGCAAAAGATATATCAATTATATTGATTGCGGCCTCAATTGGTATAACGGCAAAAACAATAACAAATAAGATAATGACCCATTGATAAAATTTGACTCCCTTTTCACCAAATAAAAACTGTGAACAAGCAGACCCGTAAAAGGAATAAGTGAAAATTGTGCTGGCCCCGAAGCTTACAACACATATAAATAATACGGCATAACCTAACGGACCAAGAAGAGCGCTAAATGCTTCTGCGGTTAAAGTTACTCCTGTTGAATCTGAAATAAGCCAAACGCCTGAAATAATTATCAATAATGCTGTAGAAGTGCACATTATCAATGTATCAAAAATTGGGCCAAGCATCGCGACTAGGCCCTGTTTTACAGGATCAGATGTCTTTGCAGAACCATGCACAAGTGTTTCGGTTCCTATGCCCGCTTCGTTTGAATGCGCTCCTCTGCGAACTCCCATAATGATAACCGCAATAACACTACCGCCAGCAACTGCAGAGCCAGTAAAAGCATCTGCAATAATAATTTGGAACGCTGGAATGATGGAATCATAATTTAACATTAATGCAATCAATACTGAGCCAAAATATAACAAACTCATTAATGGAACTAGCCACTCAGAAACTTTAGCAATTCTAATCAATCCACCAAGAATAATTACGCCAGTGACTCCAGCTAAAATTACTCCAGCTATTAAATTAAAGTTGTTAAATTGGAAGATTGGAAGATCTCCAATTATTTGAACCAGTTGATTGCTTTGAAAGCCGGGCAAAGCTCCAATTAATCCTGCAGCAGCAAAGAAATATGCCAACGGCATCATCGAGTTTGGAAGTGCATTTTTAATAACATACATAGGTCCACCTCGAACTGTTCCATCCTCCCCTATATCACGATACATTACTGATAATGTGCAAGTAAAAAATTTAGTTGCTATACCAACAACTGCAGTCAGCCACATCCAAAAAATTGCGCCTGGACCAGCTAACTGAATTGCTATGGCAACCCCAGCAATATTACCAAGGCCAATGGTTCCAGATAAAGCAGTAGTAAGAGCTTGAAAATGAGTTACTTCCCCAATATCTCCCTCTTTAGAATGCTTGCCTAAAATTAATTCAAATGCATGTTTTAAATATTTGAATGGTGTTAATTTGGAGTAAATTAAGAAAAAAATCCCAGATCCAACTAGAACGGGAACATTCCAAGTCCAGATGAAACTGGCCAGATCACTTATAAAATTTTCCACTTATAAAAATGTAGTAATTAAGCGGGCATTGTAAAACTATCCAAAGAACTCTGCATGAAAATCTTGAATGTCAGGATCAACAAGAGCATCACGGACTTTTAATTCTCTGTATAAATTTAAAGAATTCAAAGTTTTACAGCGACTTAATGCAACATATGCCTGACCTGTTGCAAAAGCGCCATCTCCTAAATCTACCGAACAACTCTCCAAAGTGAGTCCCTGGGCTTTATGAATTGTGACTGCCCAGCCTAATTTAAGCGGAAATTGCTTAAAGGATGAAACAACCTCTTCTTCCATCTCATCATTGAATTCATCATAGACGTATCTTACTTTGTTCCATTCTTCACGTTTAACTTTAAAAACTTCATTGCCAACTTTTACTTTAATAACTTTTTTATTTTTATCAGAACAATCTATCACTACTCCAATTGTTCCATTGACCCATCTTCCATCAGGATCATTTTTAATAAACATAACTTTGGCATCTTCTTTTACTCGGAGTTCTCTTGGGGCAGGAAGATCATTTTCATTTAATTCGCCCTGCTCTTTAGATTTAGCAGCAGTTGCCGGACCATCAATTAAATTCAACATTTCCTCATTAATTTGTTCAGCTCGATACTTTCTGGAAGTAATTATTAAAGATGACTCTGTATCAAATTCAGGATTGTGACAATTGGTATTAATTTTTTTAATTGAAGTTTCAAGATTTTTTCCGAGACGAACATTATTGAGCAAGTCATAAAAATCCTTATCATCTTGCTGTCTAAAGGAACTTGTCAATTCAAAAAAAGATGGATTTTTAATCGCTTGAAAATTATCAGCACTGAAAAAATATACTGACTCATATCTTTCAAAAATTGCAGTTTCTTCATTCTCCTTAACTACTGGAGGTAATTGAAATAAATCACCGCAAGCAAGCACATGTATTCCACCAAATGGCTTGGAAGAATTACGATGTATTTGCAAAGTTTCGGAAATAGCATCAAGCATTGGGGCGCGTACCATTGAAATTTCATCAATGATTAATAGCTCTAAATTTTTTAAAAGCTTCTTAAAGCGAGGATCTTTTGATTCTTGTATCAGTGGAAAAGTATCAAACCCGATTCTAAAAGCTGAATTGATTGTACTGCCACCAATGTTCAAGGCAGCAACTCCAGTTGGGGCCACAACCATTTTTTTTAACAAGCATTCATCTTTAACTCTTTCTATAAGCGTTGTTTTACCAGTTCCTGCGGCACCGGTAAGGTATATAAAATGCTGAGCATCCTCTTCCAACAATTCCAATATGTTTTCAAGAGTATTATCAAATGCAGACACAGGATTTTCTGAATTTGATGAGCTCATGTAAAAAAATAGGAGAAATTAATAATTCAATTTTAACAGTTACTATATTGATCATGAAGATTAATATCGAAAAATTTAAATTGAACAAAGAGCAAATTTTTATACTGGCGGAGAGTGAGGGATTCGAACCCTCGATACAGTTACCCGTATACCTCCTTAGCAGGGAGGCGCTTTCGACCACTCAGCCAACTCTCCGAATTTTGGACAAGAATTATAACGCTTTAAAATAAGAAAATAATACTATCTATTGAATTCAATTTGCATGCCAAAAGGCAGATGCTCTATCACCCTTCCATCTTTGAAAGCTATGTTGCCATTGATGATTGTCATAAATATTGAGGATTTGAAACTATGCCCTTCAAATGGTGACCAGCCACACTTATATAAAATATTATCTTTAGAAACCTCGTAAGGCTTGTCATGATCCAAAATTGCTAGATCAGCAAAATATCCTTCTCTAATAAAACCTCTATCTTTTACTTGAAATCTTTTTGCCACATTGTGACTGGTTTTTTCAACTATGGTTTCAAGGCTTAGAATATCTTGATGATAAAAATCCATAAGTATCTGCAAGCCATGCTGAACCAATGGGAGGCCGGCTGGGGCCTGAGGATAAGGCTTGCTCTTTTCTTCCCAAGTATGAGGCGCATGATCTGTTGCAATAATATCAATTTTATTTTCTAACAGAGCTTTTATAAGAGCCTGTCTGTCTGATTCTTGTTTAATGGATGGATTACACTTAATTTGATTACCAAGCTCGGCATAATATGAGTCGTTAAAAAACATATGATGAACACAAACCTCTGCCGTAATCTTTTTTTGATGCGCTTCTCCAATAGAAAAAAGTTCCATTTCTTTTTCAGTTGTTAAATGGAACACATGAAGATCTGCATCGTATTTTTTTGCCAAGCTCACAGCCAAAGAGCTAGACAGATAACAACTTTCAACATCTCTTATGAGGTGATGATGCTCTGGTGAAACTCCATCACCATATTTTTGGTGAAATAATTGCTCGTTTCTCTCAACTGTTTTTTGGTCCTCACAATGAGTTACAACTATCAAAGGCGAGTAATTAAAAATGTCATCAAGTGCATCCAGATCATCTACCAACATGTGGCCAGTTGAAGCGCCCATGAAGACTTTTAATGCAGCAGCTTGATTGATATCAGCTTTTTTGATTTCTTCAATGTTTGAATTACTTGCGCCAAGGTGAAATGAATAATTTGAAACAGACCTTGTGCTTGCTAATTCAAATTTTTTTGTCAAATTCTCGTTGGTGGTAGTAGTTGGGTTCACATTTGGCATTTCAAAGTAACTCGTTACTCCTCCAGCAAGACCAGCTTTCGATTCAGTAGCTATTTCACCTTTATGTGTTAAACCTGGCTCCCTGAAATGAACTTGATCGTCAATTAATCCTGGAATTATATATTTGCCTTGAAGATCTATGGTCTGCTTAGATGCCAAATCAATCGAAGGTCCAATTTTCTCAATTCGATTTCCTTTAATGGCAATATCTGATTCAAAAATTTTGCCCTCGTTAACCAAGGTCCCATTTTTAAGAATTAAGTCGTACATCAATCTCCTAAATTAAATGCTTCGTGTAAAGTTCTTACTGCCTCATCAAGCTGATTACCCGCAATCACAATTGTAATTTTAATTTCAGAAGTACTGATCATTTGAATGTTGATTTCAGCATCCGCCAGAGCATTGAATGCTCTGCTAGCTATGCCGGCATGGGAACGCATGCCCACTCCAACTAATGAGACTTTTCCTATGCCCTCAACAACGATTAATTCATCATATGATATGCCGTGCATCTTCTCATTTAATACTGTTTCAACCTCTGCTCTATCGGAAGTTGCAACAGTAAAGGTGAAATCTGTTTTTCCAGAAACACTAACATTTTGGACAATTACATCTACTTCAATACCCGCATCACTAACTGGACTTAAAATACCAGAAGCAATTCCCGGAGTATCTCCAACCCCATGCAAGGTAAACTTAGTCTGATCTTTCTGAGAGGCTATACCTGTAATAACAGCATCTTCCATTCCCTCTTCCTCCTGTAAAATTAAAGTTCCTGAACCAGGCTCAAAGCTTGATAAGACTCTTACTAAAACTTTATATTTGTTTGCAAACTCAACAGCACGTATTTGCATAACTTTAGCACCCTGACCTGAGAGTTCCAACATTTCCTCTATGCTAATAGAATCAAGTTTTTTTGCGTTCGGTACAATTCTTGGATCGGTTGTATAGATACCATCAACATCAGTATATATATCGCAGCGTTTAGACTTAATTGAGGCTGCAATAGCTACTGCTGTGGTATCACTTCCACCTCTCCCCATAGTCGTAGTCTCACCATCATTATTGACTCCCTGAAATCCAGTAATAATTGGTATAAAACCATCCTCAATTGTTTTAAATATGACATCTTTATCAAGATCAAGAATCTTTGCACGTGAAAAATTAGAAGTTGTTTTCATGCCAAATTGAGCAGCGGATAATGATTTAGCTTTAAGACCTAACTGATTTAGGGCAATGGAAACCAATGATGCGCTAACCTGTTCACCAGTTGAAACCAATGCATCGAATTCTCTTTTATTGGGCTCAATGCCAAAAGACTTAGCTAAGGTAATAAGCCGATTAGTTTCTCCACTCATTGCAGAAACAACAACAACAGGCGATGCTTCGTCACATGCTGTTTTAATTAAATTTGCAACAGCAGATATTCGCTCAGTTGAGCCAACAGAAGTGCCTCCAAATTTCAATACTATCGTTTCCATTTTTAAAAAGCTAAAAGATTAAGCGATGGATTGTACGATATCGGGAATAGAATTAACAAATTCTTCAAAATCTTTAGCTTCACCTGCTCCCTGAGCAAAGTCCTTGCGTCCGCCACCTTTGCCATTAACAGATTTTGTAACAGCTTGAATCACATCGTTTGCACCAATGGAATCATGTATATCATCTGTTACTCCACAAACCATGACTAACTTAGAATTTTGGTGACTAATAATCAATACACACCTTTGCGATTGATCTTTTTTAGAATGATCAATTAGCTTTCTTAACTCTTGAATATTTGGTGTATCTGTCTGCATTAAAACTAAATCAAAGTTATTTACTTTATGTGTTGTTTCAGTAACATCCGCCATAGATTCAGACTTAGACTTAGATCCTTTTTTAAAGGATTTGTTTTCTTTAATTAAGTCTTCAACCTTAGAGCTTAGTTGCGAGGCTCCAACGTTTAACATGCCCTGAACATCTTGAAGTTGATTGCGAGTCTCTAGGAGTAGTTCCATTGCCTTTGTTCCAGCAACTGCCTCTATCCTGCGAACTCCAGAAGAAATACTGGATTCGCTTGTAATGGCAAACATTCCAATATCGCCTGTTCTTGTAACATGGGTTCCACCACAAAGCTCAACAGAAAAATCACCACCCAAGTAAACAACTCTAACTTCATCCTCATACTTCTCACCAAACATGGCTTCTGCGCCTATTTTTAACGCATCATCAAGTTTCATAAGTTTTGTAGTTACTTCTAGATTTTTTAATATGTATTGATTGACCATTAATTCAATTTGATGAATTTCTTCTTTTGAAACTGCTTTTGAATGAGAAAAATCAAACCTAAGTTTGTTCGCATCCAGCAATGAACCTTTTTGATGAACGTGATTACCAAGGACACTTTTTAAAGCTGCATGCATCAGATGAGTTGCGGAGTGATGAGAGGTTGCTGAATTTCTTTGATCTATTTCAACAGATAATTTTAATTCATCATTTTTTTTAATGAGACCGTCTTTTATCTGAATTGTGTGGAGAAAAATTTTTCCTTGTTTATTGCAATCTAATACAAGACCGTCCCCTCCAGAAAAAGAAAACGTTCCGTTGTCTCCAACTTGACCTCCTGATTCAGCATAAAATGGCGTTTGATCAAGCGCAATCAGATATTCATGCTCATTGGTGGCCTGCTCTGTTTCATTTTCATCAAGCCATATTCCCAAAACTTTTCCTTTTGCTTCCAAAAGATCATAGCCTAAAAATTTAGTCTCTTGAATTGAAGATAAATCTATAGACACTCCTTTAAATTTACTCGCGGATTTTGAATTTTGAACTTGTTCTTTCATACATGCATTGAAACCATCCTCGTCTAATTTTAAATTCTGCTCACGAGCAATGTCTGCAGTTAAATCAAATGGAAATCCAAATGTATCATGAAGTTTAAAAACAACCTCACCAGAAATAATATTTGAGGTCATGACAGAAATTTCTTTCTCTAAAATTTCAATTCCCTTATCTAAAGTTTCAAGAAACTTAACTTCTTCGTTATAAATAGTTTCCTCTATATTTTTTTGAGCGCTTGCCAGCATTGGAAATGCAGATTTCATCTCTTGCACCAGTGGTTTTACCAATGTATGCATAAATGGATTTTTAGCGCCAAGCTTATATCCATGCCTAATGGCTCTTCGCATTATTCTTCTGAGAACGTAACCTCTGCCCTCATTAGATGGGATTACGCCATCTGCTATTAAGAAACTTACGCTTCTAATATGATCTGCTATTACCTTATGAGATGGTTCTCCTGGAGATTTGATAGCTTTCTCTGAAGCTTTGATTAAATTAAGAAAAAGATCTGTTTCATAATTGGAATTCACACCCTGCATTACAGCGGCTACCCTCTCTAAACCCATTCCAGTATCAACAGAAGGTTTAGGTAATGGAGATAATTCGCCAGCAGCATCTCTATTAAATTGCATAAAGACAAGATTCCATATTTCTACAAATCTATCGCCATCATCTCCAGGCGATCCAGGAGGAGTTCCTTCATATTGATCTCCGTGATCATAATAAATCTCTGAACATGGGCCACAGGGACCGGTATCGCCCATGGACCAAAAGTTGTCTTCCTCATCCAATCGAACAACCCGCTCTTTAGCAATACCAATTTTCGATAACCAAATATCTGCAGCTTCGTCATCTTCTCTAAAAACGGAAATCCATAATTTTTCTTTTTCTAAACCAAGCTCATCGGTTAGAAAGTTCCATGCCAGCTGAATAGCATCCTCTTTAAAATAATCTCCGAAGCTAAAGTTGCCCAACATTTCAAAAAACGTGTGATGTCTTAAGGTATAACCTACATTTTCTAAATCGTTATGTTTTCCTCCAGCTCGAATGCATCGCTGAGTGGTTGTCGCTCTTTTGTAAGAACGTTTTTCAGAGCCTAAAAAAACATCTTTGAATTGCACCATGCCAGCATTTGTAAATAAAAGCGTGTCGTCATTTGCCGGAATCAATGGGCTAGAATCAACCACTTCATGATTATGTTTTTTGAAGTACTCTAAAAACTTAGCCCTTAGTTCACTTGTTAACATTATTGAAAAACTTCCTTTAAAAAATTAGACATGGCGGTCCATGAACGCACATCACTATCATGATTATAAACTGTTCCCATTTGAATATCGTTAGCCGCAGGATTAGTGAAGGCGTGATATGTATTGCCGTAAGATATAAATTGCCAATCAGCCTCAGATTCTGTCATTTCATCCTGCAATGCAATCACTTGCTCTGTGGACACCATTGGATCCTTATCACCATGTAAAACCAATAACTTAGTTTTTACTTTTTGAAATGGTTCGTCGGATTGATTTAAAAGCCCATGGAAGCTTACACATCCAGAAAGCTCATAACCTGATCGTGCCAGCTCTATTGCTGCGAGACCTCCAAAACAAAATCCTATTAATGCTATTTTGGTTGAATTGACACCTTCAATTGCTTTACCAAATTCAACTGCGCTTATTAGACGTTGTCTAAATAATTTTCTATCGGCAACAAATGGTTGAATTAAAGCTTGATTTTCTTCAACACTTTTCCCGTTAATGCCGCCTCCAAATATGTCAATTGATAAAGCAGCATATCCGAGTTCATTTAACGCAGAGACTTTCGCATCTTCAAATTCTGATCGACCCTTCCATGTATGCGCTACAAGGACTAAAGGAACTTCTTGTGTTGATTTTGGCGATGAAAAATAGCCCTCGCATTCTAAAGACTCGTCAAAATAATTTACTATTTTTCCTGACATATCCCTAGCCCAGCTGAGCTTTATACCTTTTATAATTCTCAATATAATGATGAGCGTTTAAAGAAGGAATTTTTTGCTCTTCTGGTGTTAGCTCTTTTTTAATCTTAGCTGGCACACCCAACACCATTGAGCCATCGGGTACTTCCATGCCTTCTGTAATCAATGCCTTGGCTCCAATAATACAATTTTTACCTATCTTTGCCCCATTTAAAATCACCGAACCTATGCCAATAAGGGAACCATCGCCAATTTCGCATCCATGCAACATTGCCATATGCCCAACAGTTACAAACTTACCAATTGTGCATCTAAAACCAGGATCAGTGTGAATAACAGAATTATCTTGTACGTTTGTGCCTTCTCCTAAAATAATTGGTTCGTTATCACCTCTTATAGTGCAGTGAAACCAAATGCTTGAATCTTTGGCCATTTGGACATCCCCAATAACTGTTGCATCGGGAGCAATCCAAAAATCATCATTTTCAGTTTTTAAACTTTTATTATTTATATCAATAATCATTAGAAATTATTCCTCTAATATCTCTATATTGGCATCAAAACATACATTTAAAAAGTTTACTGTGATCATTGCAGTTAGCCCCCATATTTTTTGATTTTTTATTCTCCAAGTGGGAACTAGCCAAACGCTTCCATGTCTCTCAATTTTTTCTCTTTGAATATTTTGTTGATCAAGCAAAAATTCTAATGGAACCGTGAAAATCTCTTGGATTTCTTCGTTAGGTCTTAATTCTTGAGATTTATTAACTGTTGCCACAAAGGGATTTACCTCAATTTTGTGACGAGAGATTAGATGATTTAATTTTCCAAGTTTTGTAACATCCTCACTCTTTAAACTCATCTCCTCATTGGACTCTCTCAAGGCGGTTTCAAAAAGATTTAAGTCAGTTTCGTCAGCTTTACCCCCAGGAAAACTTACTTCGCCTGAATGCTTAGAAAGATGACTTGAGCGCTGCGTATAAATTAATTCTGGGGA
>QOPC01000014.1 GCA_003331545.1 SAR86 cluster bacterium | reverse complement strand
TAAAAATATATAGTTCACTATGGTGGAGGCGGCGGGAATTGAACCCGCGTCCGTTAGTCCTTCAGCCTGACTTCTACATGCTTAGCTCATTCTTTTTGTTTCACCTTAATGATCCGAAGAGCAGGATATTAAAGGCTAGTCTAAATAAAGTTTTGCGTTACTGTGTAAAGACTCCACAGCAAAACTAGTCTATGTATTTTGCCAATGCTTCAAACCATAGACAATTCTTGCATTGGTTAGCCAATTAAGCGGCTAAAGCGTAGTTGTCGTTTTTTGCAACTAATTTTTTTGTAGTATGTTTTACAAGAGCTACCACAATCTTGGCATGCGCTTTGGAATCCAATAAAAACGTCGAACCCAATTCGCCCCCACGGGATGATGATTATATATGAAAATAATTAACGATTTGAATTTTTTAGAATTCTTTGTTTTTCCCTATTCCAGTCCCTTTGTTTTACATCTTCTCTTTGATCATAAGTTTTTTTACCTTGACCAATTGCAATATCGCACTTAATTTTATTCTCTTTCCAATAGATTGAGGTTAAAACACATGTAAGACCTTGCTGGCTAATTGCTTCAAAAATATTATTTATCTCTCTTTTATTTAAGAGTAACTTTCTTGATCTTGTTGGATCTATGTGATCATTTTTAAATGATGCCGGCGGATCAATTTTTAGACCAATTACCCATGCTTCCTTATTTTTAAGAGTTACATAAGAGTCTTTTACATCAACCTTACCATTTCTTAAACCCTTGACTTCCCATCCCTCTAGAACCAATCCAGCTTGAAATTTGTCAGTCAAATGATAGTTTCTTGCAGCATTTTTATTCTTGACGATGATATTATTATTTTTAGCATTCATAATGTTTAGTCATAATTATGAATCTGTTCTAACTATTTGCAAATTTTGAGGCAATTGATGCAGGAAACTAAAGTAACTTTAATATATTTTGGCTTAAGCCTTTTTGTTTTACTTGCATTGATTCCATGGGTTGTTAACTCAAGCATGGGTGATAAATCGATTCAGACCCTAGCAATATATGGTGGAATTATTGTTGCTTTTTTAGGAGGAATGATTTGGGGTTGGGATGAGGCAAATACCTCTTCAAAAAAATTGTGGATTGCAATTGGATTCTCCATTTTGGGGCTGGTTATATCTTTAATCGCATTGGTTAACTTAACCATAAGCCTTATTTTGTTAATAATTTCCCTACAAGCATTTCTTAGTTTTGAAAAAAAACACAGTGTTTTTTTTAAAGCAAATAATAAATATGCTGCAGCCAGAGGTTTAATCACAAACTTGGTTACAATATGTTGCATTACTTCGTTAGCATTTTTATATAATCCATACACCTAAATATTATGACTGAAAATTCCTCGTCAAAAATTAATGAAACAGTATCTTGGGTAGGCAGATGGACATTTGTACTTGCAGCCGCAGGTTCTGCTGTTGGACTCGGAAATATTTGGGGATTTCCATACAAAGCAGGAACCGAGGGTGGCGGAGCTTTTGTTTTAATTTATTTGTTATGTATTTTGGCAGTGGGATTACCAATAATGATGGCGGAGATAATGATTGGCCGTCGCGCAAGAAAAAGTCCAGTAAATGCTATGAAAATTGCAGCTATAGATTCAGGTCAATCAGGCAAGTGGCAAGCAGTAGGCTGGGGAGGGCTCATTTCTGGAATATTAATACTCTCTTTTTATAGTGTCATAGCTGGAATTTGCCTAAATTACATTTTTATTTCTGCTTTTCCAAATCCTGAAATTTCTTCTTTAACTCAATTTAACGAAGTTACATCTTCACCATTAAAACTTATGTTTTGGCATTCAATTTTTATTTTTTTAAACATCTTGATTATTTCAGCAGGTGTTATATCTGGAATAGAGAGAATGGTTCGATTGCTAATGCCAATGCTATTTATATTGATGATGGTTATGGTAATAAATGCAATGATTAATGGTGATTTTGCGAAAGGTTTAAATTTTTTATTCGCGCCAGATTTTTCTCAGGTTGATGCAACAACATTCCTTAGAGCTATGGGCCAAGCATTTTTCAGTCTAAGTTTGGGAATGGGTTCGATAATGTGTTACGGCGCATACATGCCTCAAGAGGAAAACATATTCAAAACGTCTCTTACGGTTGCTGGTCTAGATACTGTCATTGCAATTTTAGCAGGCCTTGCCATTTTTCCAATAATTTTTGCTTATGGACTTGAGCCTGGTGAAGGTCCTGGATTGGTTTTTATAAGTCTTTTGTCTGTATTTGTTGACATGCCTTTAGGTAATATCCTTGGACCTGCATTTTTTGCCCTTTTGTCTATTGCTGCTCTTAGTAGCGCTATTTCTTTATTAGAGCCGAGTGTCGCATATTTTGAGGAAGAAAAAATTGCATCACGTTTTTCTTCAGCATTAATACTGGGCCTATCAGCATGGTTTATAGGAATTGGTAGTGTGTTAAGTTTTAATGATTGGTCTGAATTAGAATTCATTGGAGGCCTCAATTTTCTTGATTCTATTGATTATTTAGCAAATCAATTTCTTATGCCAATTGGGGGAATGATGGTAGCTATATTTGCTGGCTGGTTTTTTAAACCTGATCTTGCCCTTGAAGAATTTTCTGGAATACAGTTTTATATTTTTCAAGTCTGGAGATTTTTTATTAAATTTGTTTCTCCGCTCCTTGTTGCAACTGTTTTTATCTATCAATTAGCTAGTTAGATATGCCAAGTAGCTTCAAGGGATCAAGAAAAATTAAG
The DNA here is from genome assembly GCA_003331545.1 of SAR86 cluster bacterium. Classification (GTDB taxonomy): domain Bacteria; phylum Pseudomonadota; class Gammaproteobacteria; order Magnimaribacterales; family D2472; genus D2472. The sequence continues at coordinate 21,995 of QOPC01000014.1, read as the reverse complement.
GCATCTCCTGAAAAAATGCTTGATTTAATCAATAACTTTCAAGCATATAGAGAATTTTTACCAGGTTGCCTTGAATCGTCTAGATTGCCTGATACTGATAAAGGGTTAATTTGTGGGAAACTGGTTTTTTCAATTCTAAACAAAACATACTCATTTGAATCTGAAAATGAAACGATAGGTCATGAGGTTCAAATTAAACAGTTAGAAGGGCCTTTTTTAGATTTTTATGCCCTATGGAGCCTTGAACCGATTGATGAGAATGTGACACTTGTAAAGTTTAAAGCTAACTTTAAATTACCTTTGTTTCTTAGAATTTTTGGCCAACAAAATTTAGTAGATAGAATTGGAGGTAAATTTATCGAAGCGTTTGAACAGCAACTTCAAAAATGAGCTGATCCTAAAAACTTTAATTTTCTTCAAAGTTAATTTCTTCTAAGACCCAACTATCTAATTTCTCATTCGTATCAAAATTTAACGATAGTTTTTTTTCACCTATTGTAGTTTCCCCAATTTTCACTGAGTAAAAATAGTCCCATCTATTTTGATGAATAGGGCTATTCAATAGGGGAGTTCCCAACAGGTATTGAACTTGATCTTTGGCAAGACCTTTTGTTAATTGCTCAACATCTTTGTCTTCAATTATATTGCCTTGTAAAACGGCGACTTTAAAAGGCGCAAAAGTCGAGCACCCTGATATTAAACCAAATAAAAATATAGTGATTAAAAAGGCTTTAGTTAATTGCTTCATGTGATGTTTTGATTATACTTTGAAAGAGGATACATCGAAAATTACATGAGTAAAGAAAATACAGAATTAAAAAAAGCTGGCTTAAAAGCAACACTTCCTAGAATCAGGATCTTAGAAGCCCTAGAGTCTCATGGAAAAGAGCGAATAAATAGCGAGCATCATCTAAGCGCAGAGGATATTTATAAGCAACTCATTACTTCAGGGGAGGATGTGGGTTTGGCTACAGTTTATCGCGTACTTACTCAATTTGAATCTGCTGGAATAGTAAATAGGCTTAATTTCGAGGATGGTCACTCTGTTTATGAGATTGCTGAAGAAGAGCATCATGATCATATGGTCTGTCTTGAAACGGGAACAGTTAACGAGTTCTCAGATGATGTAATTGAGCAACGGCAAAAAGATATTGCTGCCAAGCTTGGGTATGAACTAGTTGATCACAGCATGGTTTTGTACGTCAAACCCCTTAAATAAATCCTTTATCAGCCCTTGAACTCATTAAGGGTTACCCCTATATATTAGTTATATAGGGTGTAAATATGGGAAAAAAGCAAAAATCAAAAGCTCAGGCTGGCGTCGATGATACACCAGCGGATAATAGCTCGTCTATAAACGAAGATACTTTGGCTGATGAAGAGAGTATTTCCGAGCTTTTAGACACCGATACTGATAATACAGTTAACCTTGAAGAGAAAATTGCAGACCTTGAGGAAGCATTGCTTAGGTCAAGAGCTGAGTTAGATAATGCTTTTAAAAGAAATATTTCTGATGTTGAAAAAGCTCATAAATATGGAGTAGAAAGGCTTTTAAATGAGCTGTTGCCAGTTGTTGACAATCTTGAGCATGCTTTAAACAATTTTTCTATAAATTCGTCAAATGAAGATAGAGAAGGTGTTGAGTTAACTCTTAAATCTTTTGAGTCAGCCCTTGATAAATTTGGTATTAGACCCATCTATCCAATTAATGAGCATTTTGATCCTGTGAAACATGAGGCCGTTATGACCTCAAAGGATCCAGAGAAAGAGAATAATGAAATTGAAAATATATTTCAAAGGGGTTGGGAACTTTATGACAGGGTTGTAAGACCCGCGAGAGTTTCCGTAATTAAAAATTAGGAAAAAAATTATGTCAAAGATTATAGGAATAGATTTAGGAACAACTAACAGTTGTTTGGCTGTTGTTGAAGGACAACAGCCTAAGGTAATTGAAAACGCTGAAGGGGGAAGAACAACTCCCTCCGTTATTGGTTATGCAGAAGACAATGAAGTTTTGGTAGGCACACCTGCTAAAAGGCAAGCTGTTACAAATCCAGAAAAAACATTATATGCAATCAAAAGATTGATTGGCAGAAGATTTGATGATGATGTTGTTAAAAAAGACATGGAGATGGTTCCATACGAGATCATGAAAGCAGACAATGGAGATGCATGGGTAAAGGTTGATGATAAAAAACTAGCTCCTCCTCAAATTTCTGCTGAAGTTTTAAAAAAACTTAAAAAAACTGCCGAAGACTACCTCGGTCATGATGTTACTGAGGCCGTAATTACAGTGCCAGCATACTTTAATGACTCACAAAGACAGGCTACCAAAGATGCAGGTAAAATTGCTGGTTTAGAAGTTAAAAGAATAATTAACGAACCAACAGCTGCTGCATTAGCCTATGGATTGGATAAACATAAAGGAGATTCAGTCATTGCAGTTTATGACCTAGGTGGCGGAACCTTCGATATTTCGATTATTGAAATCTCTGAGGTAGATGGTGAGCATCAATTTGAAGTATTGTCCACGAATGGAGATACGTTTCTAGGTGGTGAAGACTTCGATCTAAAGTTAATTGATTATTTCGTCGATGAATTTAAGAAAGAGTCTGGTTTTGATCTAAAAAGTGACCCAATGGCCTTGCAGAGATTAAAAGAAGCTGCTGAAAAAGCAAAGATCGAACTTTCTTCGGCAGATCAAACCGAAATCAACTTGCCCTACATAACAGCTGATAGCTCAGGACCAAAGCATTTCGTGCATAAAATCACTAAAGCTAAGCTTGAATCTCTTGTAGAAGACTTGGTTGATAGAAGTCTCTCTCCGCTCAAGGTTGCATTGGATGATGCAAAACTTTCTGTGGGAGATATAAATGAGATACTGCTTGTTGGCGGTCAAACAAGAATGCCAATGGTTCAGCAAAAAGTTAAAGATTTCTTTGGCAAAGAACCTCGAAAGGATCTGAATCCTGATGAAGCTGTAGCAGTTGGTGCAGCAATTCAAGGTTCCGTCCTGTCTGGTGATACAAAGGATGTGCTACTACTTGATGTGACACCTTTAACACTTGGCATTGAGACTTTGGGGGGTATCGCTACTCCGTTGATTGAAAAAAATACAACAATACCTACACAAAAATCCCAAGTATTTTCTACAGCGGAAGATAATCAGTCTGCAGTAACTGTTCATGTTATTCAAGGTGAAAGAAAGCAAGCAGTTCAAAATAAATCTTTAGGTCAATTTAATTTGGCAGAAATTCCTCCCGCAGCTAGAGGCACACCTCAAATTGAGGTCTCTTTTGATCTTGATGCTAACGGAATCCTAAATGTGGCAGCAAAAGATAAGAATACCGGTAAAGAGCAGTCCATTATTATTAAAGCTTCCAGTGGATTGTCTGATGATGATATTGAAAAAATGGTAAAAGATGCGGAGGCTAATGCTGAAGACGATAAAAAATTTGAAAGTCTTGTCCAAGCAAAAAACACAGCAGATATGCTTGTTCATGCTACTAGAAAATCTATTTCTGAAGCTGGGGATAAATTAACTGATGAAGAAAAAGATTCAGTCGAGGCTGCAACACTAAAATTAGAAGAAGCGATCAAACAAGATAACTTAGATTCTATTGAGCAAGCTACAAAAAGTTTAAACGAAATATTATCTCCTCTTACTCAAAAACTTTACCCTCAGGCAGATGATGCATCACCTGATGTTACGCCAGAAGATTCAGAAAATGAAAACACTGTAGATGCTGAATTTGAAGAAGTTCAAGAAGAAGAAAAATAAACAATGTCACAGAGAGACTATTACGAGATTCTTGGAGTCTCTCGCAGTGCATCAGGTCCCGAATTAAAGAAAGCTTTTAAAAAATTAGCAATGAAATATCATCCCGATAGAAACCCGGATGATCCATCAGCTAATGAAAAATTCAAAGAAGCAGCTGAAGCCTATGAGGTCCTCTCTGATTCAGAAAAAAAATCAGCCTACGACCAATTTGGTCATGCAGGTGTCCAAGGCATGGGAGGTGGGTCTGGCGCTGGATTTCAAGACTTCAACTTTGGTGATATCTTCGGCGATATTTTCGGTGATGTATTCGGCGGGCGAGGCTCATCCTCAAGATCTGCAAGAGGACAAGACCTTCAATATAATTTAGATCTTTCACTTAAAGAGGCCATTCTTGGAGTCAAGAAAACTATAAAAGTGCCTGTAAACAAATCTTGCAATGATTGCTCGGGATCTGGGGCTAAACCCGGATCATCTCCAGTTACTTGCAGCCAATGTAATGGAGCAGGGCAGGTTAGGATGCAGCAGGGCTTTTTCTCAGTACAGCAACCTTGCAACGCATGCAGAGGTGAGGGAAGAATCATTCAAGATCACTGTAATTCTTGTAAAGGAGCAGGAGTTATACAAGAAACTAAATCATTATCTGTAAGTATCCCTTCGGGTGTTGATAATGGAGATAAAGTCCGACTTTCAGGAGAGGGAAGTGCTGCAAGGGGAGGTCATACCGGTGATCTGTATGTTGCTATCCAGGTTCTGCATAACGAGATCTTTGAAAGAGATGGTAGAGATTTGTATTTTGAAGCCCCTATCCCATTTGAAATTGCTGTATTGGGTGGAACAATTAATGTTCCTGGTCTCGAGTCAAAAATTGCCCTCAAGATACCTTCTTCCACTCAAACGGGCAAAATTTTTAGAATAAAGGGTAAAGGAGCTGCTTCAGTTAGAGATTCACGAAGAGGCGATCTTTTGTGTAGGGTAATTATTGAAACCCCAGTAAACCTATCAAGATCTCAACTCAAGATGTTTGAAGAGTTTACTCAATCAATATCTGGTGATGAACACCACCCAATAAAAAAGTCTTTTAAAAAAGCTTCTGACCAATTTCACAACAAATAGAATATTGCATATTTTAATTAATGGTTTCAATGGAAATATGGGTCAGGCAATTCAGGCTCAATGCAAGCTATCTGACATTAAAGCTAGTGACTTTCAAACTGATGCAATTGCTTTAAGTGGTATATCTGCTGTTATAGATTTTTCTTCACCAAAGGGATTTATTGATTCTGTCAATTTTTGTATTGAGAATGAGCTTCCTTTAGTCTCAGGAACCACAGGCCTTTTAGAAGAGCAGCTAGAGCTAATAAATACTGCAAAAAAATCTATACCAATATTAATTGCTTCAAATATGTCACTTGGAATCGCAAATTTAAAAAGCTCAATTGAAACATATCTTTTATCACGTAAAGTAACCTCGAAGTGTAAAATTCTTGAGATTCATCATACAAATAAAAAAGATTCACCTTCTGGAACAGCGCTAGAAATTTTAAATTTCTTGGAAAACCTGCCTGAAAGTAAAATAGATGGACCTATAAATGTTCAATCTCTTAGAGTCGGCAATGTCTTTGGAATGCATAGGGTTGAGTTTGAAAATGAAGATGGAGTTACTACTTTTCAGCACATTGCAAATTCTAGAGATGTTTTTGCAATCGGTGCCTTGCAGGCTGCAAGATGGATCAATTTTAAAGAAAGTGGCGAATATAGCTTTGCTGACTTCTTGAACAAAAAGCTTTAATCTAACCTAACTTTTCTATAGAATACACAGACGAAAAATCCCGAAAGTGCCAAAATGATTAATGTTGGGGTGCTCATGTGAATGAGTCAACTTTATGAGGTACTGGAGTAATAACCCCGGAGGAAATTGTGAGTATTGTTTCTATAAAAGACCTGTTAAATGCAGGCGTCCATTTTGGTCATCAGCAAAGATTTTGGAATCCTAAAATGGAATCCTTCATATTCGATACCAGAAAAAAAATCAGTATTATTGATCTTGAGGTGACTCAAGAATGCTTAAATGCTGCAGCTTCGAAGGCTGAAGAGATTTGTTCAAAAGGCAATAGAATTTTATTTGTAGGCACAAAACGCTCTGCCTCTAAAACCATTAAAGAATCCGCATCTGCCATTGGATTACCTTACATTGACAAAAGATGGTTAGGTGGAACGCTAACTAATTGGAAAACAATTCGAGGTTCTATCAGGCGACTTTTAGATATTGAAGAGCTCCAATCCTCAGGAAGAATAAATAAGCTCTCAAAAAAAGAAGCTGTAGATATTACAAAAGAATATGAAAAGTTAGATGCAAGTGTTGGCGGAATTAAAGATATGAAAGGTTTACCAGATGCTTTATTTGTTGTTGATGTTGCATATGAAAAAATAGCAGTCACAGAAGCAAAAAAAATGGGCATCCCAATTATTGCTTTGGTCGACACTAATTCAAATCCCGAAGGCATTGATCACATAATTCCTGGTAATGATGATGCAATCAGATCTATACGTTTAATCACAAAAGTTATCAGCGATGCATGCACAAGAGGTCTAGCATCTTCAAAAGGGGGAGCTCTAAATATTCAGAGCGATGATGAGGCTACAGCGGTAAAAGTGAAAAAAGCTTCCGTAACTTCTGGCAAAGCACTAAATCTTGTTGAAGAAGCAGAGTTAAGTGAGCCAGAAGAAGACTTATCATCTGTAATAGAGGAGTCAAATGATGAGCGTGCAGAAGACTCGGTTGAGATAGATGATGATTCTAAAGACGAATCTGTAGAAGTTTCTCAAGAAGGTCCGATTGAATCGGAGGATGCTGGAGAAGATTCTGAGGAGGAAAAATGAGCATCACTGCAAGTCAGGTTAAAGAACTAAGAGAGATGTCTGGTGTAGGCATGATGGAATGTAAAAAGGCCTTAGTAGAAACAGATGGCGATATAGAAAAAGCTCTAGATCTTCTTCGAGCAAATAGCTCTTTAAAGGCAGAAAAAAAAGCATCAAGAGTTGCTGCTGATGGTGAGGTCAAGATTGCCGAAAATTCTAAATACATGAGCCTTGTAGAAATAAATTCAGAAACAGATTTTGCTGCTAAAGATTCTCAATTTAAAGATTTTGCAGATGATGTTGCCGAGTATCTTGTGAGCAATCAATTAAATGAAATTGCTGATTTATGTTCAGTATTTGAAGAAAAAAGGCAGTCTCTTATCCAATCTATTGGAGAAAATATTCAATTGCGAAGACTTGAAACGCTTGAAGTTCAATCTGGTGGGTCTATTGGAGTATACGTTCATTCTGATGGAAAATTAGCTGCTATGGTCTCTATCGATTCAGACAATAAAGAATTAGCAAAAGATCTAGCTATGCATGTTTCTGCTACTAATCCAAGCTGTCTTCAATCAGATGATATTGATCCTGAGTTACTTGAAAGAGAAAGATCAATATTTTTAGCTCAAGCAGAAGAGTCAGGAAAAGATGAATCCATCATGGAAAAAATGGTTGAAGGCAAGGTCAAGAGATTCTTGTCAGAGGTGACTCTTGTTTCTCAGGGCTTTGTAAAAAATCCAGACCAATCAATTGAACAATTATTAAATGAAAACAACACTTCAATCATAGCCTTTGCTCGTTTCAAAGTTGGCGAAGGAATAGATGTTGAAGTGAAAGATTTTGCAGCAGAGGTAGCTGAGCAACTGCAAAAATGATATCTCTCTCCTACAAACGCCTCCTTGTAAAATTTAGTGGAGAGGCTGTTGCTGGCGATGATGATCACGGAATAGACCCTAAAATATTAGATCAAATGGCTCAATCTGTTAAAGATTGCAAAGAACTAGGTGCGCAAATAGGAATAGTAATAGGAGGGGGAAATCTTTTTAGAGGTGAAAAATTAAGCAAGGCTGGAATGGATAGAGTGGCCGGTGATCATATGGGAATGTTGGCTACTGTCATGAATGGAATTGCCTTGAGAGATGCTCTTGAGAGAGCTGGAGTCAAAACGAGAGTGATGTCAGCCATTTCAATGTCTGGAGTAGCAGAGCACTATGATCGGCGTTTAGCAATTCAACTTTTGTCAAATGATTTTGTTGTCATTTTTACAGCAGGAACTGGCAACCCATTTTTTACAACTGATAGTGCTGGATGTCTAAGAGCAATAGAAACACAAGCAGATATTATGTTAAAAGCAACCAGAGTAGATGGAGTTTACTCAGCCGATCCAGAAAAGGATTCAAATGCCAAATTTTATCCATCACTTTCTTTCAGTGAAGCAATTCAACAAAATCTTAAAGTTATGGATGCAACGGCTTTAACTCTTGCAAGGGATCACAGCTTGCCAATAAAAGTTTTCAACTTAAATCACCCTGATGCTTTAAAAAGAATTGCTTGCGGTGAGGAAATTGGGACATTAATATCATAGCTATGAATGAAATTATTAACCAAATTAAACCCAAAATGCAGAGAGCTATCGATTCTCTGGCTCACGAATTTAATAAAATTAGAACAGGTAGAGCTAATCCAAGCATTCTTGATTCAGTAAAATTTGATTATTATGGAAATCCAACTCCCATCAGTCAAGCAGCAAATATTGCGGTAGAGGAAGGAAGAACTTTGGCCATATCTCCATGGGACAAATCATTGATAGCTGAGATCGAGAAAGCAATTATGGCATCTGATTTAGGCCTAAACCCAAGCACAAACGGAGATTTGATTAGGTTAACAATGCCTGCATTGACTGAAGAGACTCGTCAAGAGTACATTAAACAAGCAAGAACTGAAGCTGAAAACTCAAGAATTTCTATTAGAAACACTCGAAGGGATGCAAACAATGCCGCAAAGGATCAGCAAAAAGCTGGAGAGTTTTCTGAAGATGATCTCAAGCGAATCGAAGATTTGGTTCAAAAAGAAACTGATTATTTTATTGGCCTCGTTGACTCAGAACTGAAACAAAAAGAAGAAGACTTAATAGAAATCTAGTTATTTCATATCTAGCCAGAATGGCAAAAACTAAGCAATCATCACCCAATCTTCCTGGAATCAATGCAGCAATAATAATGGATGGCAATGGAAGATGGGCAAAAAAGAATGCTTTAAATGTTACATCAGGACACCAAAGAGGTGTAGATGTTGTAAGAAAAATTGTTGAGTCTGCTGCAAAAGCTCAGCTAGAGTCCTTGAGTCTATATGCGTTTAGTACCGAAAACTGGTCACGCCCTAAAAAAGAAATTCTTGGAATTAAAAAACTTATTATTAACGCAATAGACTCTCAGGTTCCAGAATTAATTAATCAAGAGGTAAGATTAAATTTTTTTGGAGATTATTCATCTTTTGGGGATGAGATTATTAGAGCAATCCATCAAGCCGAAAAAATAACTGCATTTAAAAAGCCAAAGTTAAAATTAAACATTGCTCTAGGTTATGGCGGCCGAAAAGACATTATTGAAGCAACTAAATTAATAGCAAAAGATATTAAGTCAGAAAAAATCTCTGTAGATGATATTTCCCATGAGACTATTTTTAAATACTTACAAGCACCTATTAATGAGTTGGATTTATTGATTAGAACTGGAGGAGATCATCGAATTAGTAACTTCCTGTTATATCATTTAGCTTATACCGAGATTCAATTTTCTGACACGCTCTGGCCAGATTTTACAGATGAGGAATTTATAAAGTGTTTGGAAGAATTTTCAAAAACGGAGAGACGTTTTGGCAACCGAACTATATAAAAATATCATCCAAAGATTGCCAGCCGCAATAGTTTTAGTGACTTTTATATTTGGAATTCTATACTTGCAAAATATTTTTGTTATTTTGGCTCTACTCATGGGCATTGGAATTTTATTAATTAAAGAATGGTTGATGCTTTCTGGTTCAAAAATAGATTTAAAACAAATTATATTTTTTGTTACTCTTATTATGCTTTCTGTTTATTTTACTGACGAATTTATAGATTTATTCCTTGCATTGACTGCAATATTTTGGATTACATATAGTTTTTACTTGATATCAAATCAGACTTTATCTTTCATAAGTTTTCACAATAATTATTTGGGGATCTTTTTGATACTTAGTTTTCTTTTCGCTTTTATACATTTATTAATATTTTCTGAATTTGCCGGTATCAATAAATTTTTTGTACTTTTTGTAATCTTATTTAATACTGTATTGGCTGATGTTGGTGCATACCTGGTTGGCAGCAGCATTGGTAAAACTCCACTATTTCCAGAAATTAGCCCAAACAAAACCATCGAAGGTTTATTAGGTGGGATTGGATTTGTCTTAATCTTTTTGTCAACAATATATTTCTATGACTTGGTCTCATTAGATTTAGTGTTGATATCATTGATTAGCCTGCCGTTTGCATTCATTGGCGACTATTTTGAAAGTCAGCTTAAAAGAGAAAAGTTAATTAAAGACAGTGGATCATTAATCCCCGGTCATGGCGGTCTTTGGGATCGCTTAGACTCACATATTGCAGTCGTGCCAATATTCATTCTTTTAACTAGCTTAATGGCATGAAGAATATAGTGTTATTAGGAGCTACTGGCAGCATTGGAGATAGCTGTCTAAATGTCATTAGGCAAAATAAAAAACATTTTCGTTTGTTTGGGATTGTACTTGGAGGCAATTTAGATAAGGCTAAAAAAATAGCAAAAGAGTTTAATCCAGAACATATTTTCGTAGCTGAACCTAATATCGATAAATCACATGATTTATTGCAATCATATCCAAATATTCTTAACACTGAAGACGAATTGCAGGAGCTGATTCAAGATCCATGCGTTGACATAGTAATTTCAGCAATCTCGGGATTTGCTGGCCTAAAAACAAGTTATTTTGCTATCGATGCTGGTAAAACAATTCTCATAGCAAATAAAGAAAGCATTGTTGCTGCTGGCGATATTTTAATGCCACTTGCTAAAATTAAAAACTCAGAAATCATTCCTGTTGATAGTGAGCATAATGCTATTCATCAATGTTTGCCCCTGCAGAAAAATCTAAACGAAATTTCTAAAATTATGATCACTGCCTCAGGAGGACCTTTTAGGGAGAAAGCTTTTAATGACTTAAGTTCAGTTACATTGAAAGATGCTTTAAACCATCCTACTTGGAGCATGGGCACTAAAATTACAATTGACTCAGCTACATTAGTTAATAAGTGTTTAGAGCTAATTGAAGCACACTATCTGTTTCAGATACCTGAATCTCAAATTGAAATCGTAGTCCATCCACAAAGTATTATTCACTCAATGGTTACATTTATTGACGGATCTACCATCGCTCAGATGAGCAATCCGAACATGGAGGTACCAATTGCTAATGCATTAGGTTTAGACCAAAGGTTACCTATAGATTTTGAACAAATTAATTTTTCTGAATTAAATTTATCATTTGAACCAATTGCAGATGGAAGAGAGGTAATTTTTGATATTGCCAGAGAAGTATGTAATCAAAAAGGAAACCTTGGTGTCATTTTTAATGCTTCTAATGAGATAGCTGTAGAGGCTTTTATTAATCAAAAAATCAGTTTTATTGATATTTATAAAGTTATACAAAGAACTTTTGAATACTTTCCATGTTCTAAGGTACCTACGTTGGAAGATATATTTGAATATGATAAACAAGCACGCATTCAGGCAGAGAAGGTGATAAAATCCTTACACTAAATCTTTCAATATTATGATCTATCTACTTTCAGCAATAGTATTACTAGGTGTTCTTATCGCCATCCACGAATTTGGCCATTTTATAGTTGGAAGGATGTGCAATATTCATATCTATCGCTTTTCAATTGGCATGGGGCCAGTTATTTATAAGAAACTAGACAAGCACGGGACTGAATTTGCTATTTCAGCACTTCCACTAGGTGGATATGTAGCTTTTCATTCTGAAAAAGCATCTGAGGAAGATTTAGATTTACAGCAGCCCTTAACTCCAGAACAAAGTAAGAGTACTTTTGAGAGCAGGCCGAGATGGCAAAGAGCACTAGTTATGTTGGCAGGCCCCGTTGCAAATTTTATCCTCTCAATAGGAATTTTGTCCCTAATTTTTGTGAATTCAGTCGAACGTCAGTTTATCCCAGAGGTATCTGGTATTTCATCTGAGTTCCTTCAAAACAATTCTCCCTTGAAGCAAGGAGATGTTCTAACTGCGATAAATGATAAAAGGGTGGCCAGCTTACAAGATATTAGGTTGGAATTACTTTCATTGTCAGGAACTAACGGGCTAATTAATTTTACATTTAATAGCGGTGCTCTTGGATTTGAATACACCGTTCCAGTTCCTGTAGAAAACTATCTATCAGATCCTGAAAAGCAAAATGCTCCAGAGAATCATATGGGGTTTGATTTATTTATGAAAATACAACCCACTGTTGGGTTAATTGCAAAAGATGCTGAAGTTGCTAATAGTGAATTAATGGTTAATGATCGTATTCTTGCTGTTAACAGTCAGTCAATTAGATCATTTGAAGATCTGAGGCAATTTCTGAGCGATTTCGAAGGATCTGATTTGGATTTAAAGATTCAGAGAGAAGAGGAGATCCTATATTTTAATGTGCCACTTAGTGTAAGAAAAAATGTCAATGGTGATGAAGAAAAATATATTGGAATAATTCCTGGATTTAAAAGGTCTTTATTAGATTCTCTTTCGAAAGGAACATATGAGACATATAACCTGAGTATTAAGACTTTAACTTTTGTTGGCAAGATGATCACAAGAGATTTAGGGACGCAGAATTTGAGTGGTCCGATAGGTATTGTTCAGATGGCTGGGGATACAGCTAAAGCAGGTTTTTTACCATTTTTATATCTTATGGCTCTTTTGAGCATTAGCTTAGGAGTCTTAAATCTATTACCAATCCCAGTTCTGGATGGTGGTCAATTAGTCATGCTTGGTATTGAAGCGGTCAGAGGCTCTCCCATGCCTGCAAAAATGGAAAATTTATTCTACATGTCGGGATGGGTTGCAGTAGGATTCCTAATGATTTTCGCTATCTTTAATGACATATCTAAATTTCTATAGCGGTTGACATGAAAAAATTTGGTCTGTATTTATTAGCTTTTATCACTCTATATACACATGCATTTGATGAATTTTTAATTACCGATATTAGGATAGATGGTTTGCAAAGAGTTTCTATTGGGAGTATTTTTACTGCCATCCCTGTGAGTGTTGGGGACAAGATGGATCAAAGCAAAGTTTCTGAGATTACGAGAGCCTTATTTGCAACTGCTCAATTTAATGATATTCAAATCGGTAAAGACGGAAATGCGCTTTTAATAAGTGTATTAGAAAGACCATCTATTTCCTCTATTGAGCTGGAGGGAAACAAAGCTTTAAAATCAGAAGATCTTCTTAAAGGACTTGAAGGTGCTGGTATTGCCCAGGGTCAAGTTTATAAACGCTCAACATTAAATGGCATGAAAAGTGAATTGGTGCGTCAGTATGCATCTCAAGGAAGATATGGAGCTGGTGTAGAAATAGAAACAATTAACAAACCAAGAAATACTATAGAGTTAAAAATTATTGTTGATGAAGGCGAAAGCGCTAAAATTAAAAAAGTAAATATTATCGGCAATAAGCTTTTTTCAGATGAAGAGTTGATGACTAGTTTTGAGTTGAAAGAAGGTAAATGGTATTCCTTTTTATCAAATAAAAATAAATACTCCAAGGAAAAATTGGAGGGAGACATTGAAAATCTTGAGTCATTTTATCTTGATCGTGGCTATTTAAAATTTTCTATTGAGTCTTCCCAAGTTTCTGTTTCAAAAGATAAAAAGGATATTTTTATTACCTTAAGCATAAGCGAAGGAGAGCAATATAAGATTGATGAGGTTACAGTAATAGGTGAGATGCCATTGGATGATCAAATATATACTCCTGTGATAGATAGCCAAAAAAATCAGATATATTCTCAAGCCCAAATCACTCAAATAGAAGAATATTTCGTTAATCTGCTAGGTAATGAGGGTTACACATTTGCTGAAGTATCTGGTAACCCAGAGATAGATAAAGATTCTAATTCTGTTTCACTTTTCTTTTTGGTTCAGCCAGGCAATAGAACTTATGCAAGAAAGATCCTATTTTCAGGCAATTATTTAACTAATGATGATGTTCTGCGGAGAGAAATGCGTCAATTTGAGGGAGCTTGGGCGTCTGACAATTTAATTGAAGCATCTAAAGTACGTCTTGAAAGACTTGGTTTTTTTAAAGAAGTTAACGTAGAGACAATTCCAGTTCCCGGCACAGAGGATCAAGTTGATATTGAATATACGGTTGAAGAGGAGAGCACCTCAAGCATTGGCGGGTCAATTGGCTACAGTGATTTTGGTATGAATTTAGGTTTAAATTTATCAGATAACAATTATTTAGGATCTGGTAACAGATTTAATCTAGGTATCAATAAAAGCGTTTATCAAGAATCTTATAATGTTTCATTTTTTGATCCATATTTTACGATGGATGGAGTGAGTCGAGGTTATAGCGTTTACTATCGTAAAACAGACTATGGTGAATTTAATGTTGCAAACTATCTTACAAATTCTATGGGTGGAGGTGTTCAGTTCGGATATCCAATCAGTGATACACAACGAATTGGTTTAAACCTTAATTTTGATAATACTGATATTGATCCAGGTTCATTGCCTGCAAGAGAGATAGCTGATTTCTTGGCATCTGAAGGGTCAATATTTGATGTTTTTAAGGCTCAAGCAGTTTGGTCAAGAATTACTCTTAATAGAGGAATGTTTCCAACCTATGGAGCTTCAACGGATATTATGATGCAATTAACCTTGCCTGGAAGTGACCTTACTTACTTCAAAACTAATCTGAGACAAAAATTTTATCGCCCTTTAGGTTTTGCAAACTTAGTATTCGGTTTTGATGGCGAGTTGGGTTATATAGGCGCATATGGCGATACTCAAAAAACTCCTTTCTTTGAAAATTTTTACTCAGGCGGACCCCGCTCGCTAAGAGGATTTGAATCAAATACTTTAGGTCCAAGAATCACACCATCGCCATGCTATGAATTTAATGCTGAGACAGGAGAATGCCCATTAATAGTGGATACTGATTTTGATGGAGTTCCTGACTCAATTGCTCAAAATCCCTATGCTTATCAGCAATTGAGAGATCCAATAGGAGGTAATTTTTTAGTTGAAGGTAGCCTGCAACTTATTTTCAAACTTCCGATGATAGAAGATCAAAGATCAATGAGATCAGCATTCTTTTTAGACTTTGGTAATGTGTTCTCCACTGATTGCCAGGACTATCAAGTCAACTGTTACGAGCCATCGGTTGAAGAATTAAAATATTCAATTGGAGTGGGAGTTACTTGGATTACCGGTTTTGGACCAATGAGTTTTAGCTTCTCACAGCCTTTTAATGATGGACCATTTGACAGAACTGAGGAATTTCAATTCACCATTGGCCAAGTGTTTTAGTTAATAGTTAGTGTTTTTTATGTCAATTGATATAAAATGTATCTACAAATTAAGGGGTTAAAAATGAAAAAATTATTATTTGTACCATTGCTAGTAGCTGCATTGCTTGCTGCCTTTCCTGCATTTGCCGCAGAGGGTATCGCTGTGATTGATATAAGAAGTGCTGTCTTGCAAACACAAGTTGCTCAAGATGCATTTAAAGCTTTAGAAGAAGAAACAGAATATGCTGCAAATATTGAACGTGCCACATTATTACAAACTGAGCGTCAAGCTCTTGCTGAAAAACTACAAAAAGATGCTGAAACACTCTCGCAAGAGGAAATTGCTGATATGCAGAGAGATATTCAGGAAAAAGGTAAAGATATTGAGTTTATCGTTGGGAAAGTTCAAGCTAAGCAGGGTGAAACTGCAGAAAAAGTTAATAGAGATTTGAATCCTTCCTTACAAAAAATTCTTTCAGAATTAATTGCAGCCAAGGAAGTTAAATTATTGCTTTCAAGAGAAAGTGTATTATTTGCTGACACTGCGCTAGATCTTACAGATGATGTAACTTCAATGCTTGATGTTGCTGCAGCTGATGGCGCAGACGAAAAGTAAGTTTGTCAGGGCCATCATATAGCCTAAAAACCTTAGCTGAAAAAGTTAATGGGAAACTAGTTGGCAATCCCAATGTCAGCATTAGTTCCATTGCTACAATTCAAAATGCATCCAATGGATGCATTTCTTTTTTAGCAAACCCTAAATATAAGCAATATCTCATTAGCTCATCTGCTTCTGCTATTATCGTAAGCCCAGAATATTCTGAAGACCTGAAAACCTCAGGAATCATTTCAGATGACCCATATGCAGCTTATGCAATTATTTCTTCATTATTTAATTCTCATCTAAACCCATATTCAAATAAAGACAATTCATTCTTTGTTCATGAAACTTCTTCAATTCATGATTCCGCAATTATCGGTCCCAACGTTTATATTGGTCCTAATTGTAAGATAGGAGAAAACTCTATTGTTCATGCTAATTCCTCTCTCGTTATGAATGTGGAAATTGGAAAAAATTCTATTGTTCATTTTAATTCAGTCTTGGGATCTGATGGTTTTGGTTATGCCCCTGGCAAAGATGGCTACATTAAAATCGAGCAATTAGGAAAATTAATTATAGGTGATGAGGTTGAAATTGGAGCCGGATGCACAATTGACAGGGGAGCTATTGAAAACACTGAAATTCATAATGGCGTTAAACTTGATAATCAAGTTCACATTGCTCACAACGTTATTCTTGGTAAAAATTCTGCCATCGCCGCTTCATGTGCGATAGCTGGCTCTACAAAGATTGGCAAAAACCTTCAAATGGGCGGGCTTTCAGGAATTCTTGGTCATTTAGAGATCTCAGACGATGTTTTAATTGGCGCCCACACCTTGATTACAAAAAGCATTAATAAGCCAGGAAATTATGTCGGTATAATGCCCGCACAAGATATAAATGATTGGGCTAAATCTTCGATCTTTATCAAGAGAAGGAAAAAATAATGAGTTATGAATTTTCGGACATACTTAAGCACTTGCCGCATAGACAACCTTTTCTATTTGTAGATCAAATTGTCTCTGTTGATTTAGGCAAGAGCATTCATGCCCAAAAGAATGTTTCAATTAATGAAGATTTTTTTAATGGACATTTTCCGAATAAGCCAATTATGCCTGGAGTTTTGATTATTGAGGCCTTAGCACAAGCAGCTGGCATATTAGGATTTATGACCATGGGCAAGACGCCCGAAGAGGGAAGTATTTATTATTTTGCAGGTGTTGATAAAGTAAGATTTAAACATCCTGTCAGTCCAGGAAATACCATTGATTTATATGCAAGTATTCGTTCTGAAAAAAGAGGAATATGGAAATTTGATTGCACTGCCAAAACAGGCGGAAAGAATGTATGTGAGGCAACAATTCTATGTGCAGACCGACCTAAATAGCTATGAGTAATTCAATCATAGATCCTACAGCAATCATTGATAAATCTGTCAAAATTGGTCCTTTTTGCGTCATAGGACCCAATGTTGAAATTGGACCTGATTGTGTTTTGCATTCACATGTCGTAATCAAGGGGCCCACTAAAATAAATGAAGGTAATGTTTTCTATCAATTTTCAACTATTGGAGAAGATACACCAGACAAAAAATACAATGGAGAAGATACCACTCTTGAGATTGGAAAGAAAAATATTTTTAGAGAAGGAGTAACCGTTCACCGAGGCACAGTTCAAGATAAATCAAAAACTATCATAGGGGATGAAAACTTATTTATGGCATATACCCACATTGCACACGATTGTATAGTTGGTAATAAAAATGTTTTTGCAAATACCGCTGGGTTAGCAGGACACGTAACTGTTGGTAATAACGTGATTTTAGGAGCTGTAACACTAGTTCATCAGTTCTGCTCTCTAGGGGATCATTCTTTCACAGGTCTGAATACTTTGATAACTATGGATGTACCTGCGTTTGTCAAAGTTGCTGCAAATCCTGCTAGGCCAATAGGCTTAAATACTGTTGGAATGCAACGTAATAACTTTGATAATGATTCTGTGAACTTAATTAAAAAGGCCTACAGAATCATCTACAGGAAGGGGTACTCTCTCAAAGAGGCAATCAAGCATTTGCATGCATTGAATCAAGAAGAAAATGAAGCTCTTACTACCTTTATTTCCTCCATCGAAAGATCTGAAAGAGGCTTAATTCGATAGGTGTCAAAGGAAAAGTTAAAGGTTGGCATTATTGCTGCAGAACATTCAGGTGATAGATTAGGCGCAAAATTAATTCAATCTTTGCAGGAAATTTATGAAATAGATTTGTATGGATTAGGTGGCCCAGAAGTAAATATAAATAATATCTCCTCTTTACCAGAAGTTGATTACCAAGATTTGCATGTTATGGGCCTCATTGATCCTTTGCTAAATCTACCTAAACTTTTATCAATTAGAAGGAAGCTACTAAAACTTTTTGTCAAAAGTGATATAGATATTTTTATAGGAGTTGATTCACCTGACTTTAATATGTTTTTTCATAAAAAACTTAAATCAAAACAAGTAAAGACAATTCAGCTGGTCAGTCCATCAGTTTGGGGATGGAGAGAAAATAGAATTAAAGCTATTCGTGCCTATGTAGATTTAACAATGTGTTTATTTAAATTTGAATGTGATTTTTATGAACAAAAGAATATGCAAAGCTTTTTTTTAGGCCATCCATTTAGCCAACTAGAACCCAAAGAGAGAGAAAAGATTATAAGTTCATTTGGTTTAGATGCTTCAAAAGATTTTATAAGCATTTTGCCTGGAAGCAGAGGTAGTGAAATTTCTCAATTAATGCCGGTATATATTGAAGCTGCAAAAAAACTTTTCTTATTAAATCCAAATACTTTTTTTCTCATACCTGCTGCAAATAAAGAATTGGCTCAGATGATCGAATCGATTGATAGTATCAATGAAATTCCATTTAATCTCTCTATTGATTGCGCTCAAGACTTTCTTGCGTTATCTCCAATATCGATTGTTACATCAGGTACAGCTTCGCTTGAGGCAGCAGTTTTAGGCTCAGTACCTATTATTTGCTATAAAACTAATAAATTAAACTACGCAATTTTAAGCAGGTTACTCAAAACTCCATTTATCGGATTGCCTAATCTATTGCTTCAGGAACACATTTTTCCTGAGCTAGTTCAAAATAATCTAACGCCCAATACAATTGTAGAAAGTTTTAAGAAAATATTAATTGACTCTGGGCAATATAATTCTTATCTTTCCAAAATTAATCATTCCATGCATGGAGAAGGCTTTGAAGTTGCAGCTAATGCAATCAAAAAAATATTGTGATCATAGCCGGAGTAGATGAAGTAGGAAGAGGGTGTTTGGCAGGTCCTGTAACAGCTGCAGCTGTGATTTTAATGAATCCACTTTTACAACTTAAAGACTCAAAGCAGATTTCACCATCAAGAAGAGAAATCTTATCTAAAAAAATAAAACGTGATTCTGTTTATAGCTTTGCTAGTGTTTCGAATTGTAAAATTGATGAGATAAATATTCATCAAGCTACATTACTAGCCATGCAAGAAGCTATAATGAATTTATCCATTAAACCAGACTTGGTCTATGTGGATGGAAAATTTACTCCAAATATTCGGATAAATTGTGAGGCGGTAATCGGAGGTGATAAGTTAATTCCAGAAATTTCGGCAGCTTCAATTATTGCTAAAGTGCATAGAGATAAATTCATGATACAGCTCGATAAACAATTTCCCATTTATGATTTTGCTAAAAATAAAGGCTACGGTACTGCTTATCATTTGGATGCTCTAAAAAAATCTGGCTATACCTCATATCATCGTAAGTCTTTTAAAGGAGTCATAGTTTAATCATGCAAACCTCCTTTATCCATCTTAGAGTCTCATCAGAATTTAGTATTTCAAGAGGATTACTCAGAATTAATGAGATTGTCGATAATGCAAAAAAGCTAAAAATGCCAGCAGTCGCTTTATCTGATTTAAATAATATGTTTGGGATGGTTAAATTTTTCAAGAAAGCAGAGGCTGAAGGTATCAAGCCAATTGCTGGAACTATTCTCAATTTAAGATCGTACTCTGAAGAGTTGGGTGAGATTCTATGCCTTGCAAAAAATAATGAGGGGCTAAAGTCTCTAATGAGTATTATCTCAAAATCTCAATTTCATCAAGAAAATGGTTTAATCTCCATAACCTTTGATGAGCTCAAAAGCTGTGCAGGTAATATTGTAGTGATTGCGGGTGGTCCAGCATCAAGTATTTTCATTCTTACAAAAAATAAAAAATATCAAGACTTAAAAACTGAATTATTGGCTTTTCAAGAAGTTTTTGAAGATGATTTCTGTATTGAACTTCAAAGATTAGGAAAAAGCTTTGAAGAGGAATTCATACAACACATCTTGCCTTTAGCATCTGAACTCTCAATTCCAGTAATAGCATCCAATGACACAATGTTTTCGCAAAAAGAAGATTTTGATATTCACGAGACTAAAGTGTGCATCAATACTGGCAAAACTTTG
Organism: SAR86 cluster bacterium; assembly: GCA_003331545.1. Lineage (GTDB taxonomy): Bacteria > Pseudomonadota > Gammaproteobacteria > Magnimaribacterales > D2472 > D2472. The sequence goes on along the minus strand of QOPC01000014.1, from coordinate 1,675 downwards.
AACGACTCTAATCGAGAGCGGCTTTTTACTTCTGAGCAATTTTTTAAATCATCCATGGATATTTCTGATGTTTTTTATGACTGCGATCCCGATACTTTAATTGCTAATACACATGCGATTGCAACAAAATGCAATGTATCACTCACTACAGATCAATATTTTTTACCGGAATATCCCGTTCCCAAAAATCATGATTTCAATTCTTTTCTTTCTGAGCTCTCCAATACTAAGTTAACTGAAATTATTCGTTCTCATTCAACTGTTAATAAAGAGATTTACCAAAAACGTTTGGATTATGAGCTAACTCAGATTCATGCAACTGGCTTTTCAAGTTATTTTTTAATAGTTGCTGATTTTATTCAATGGTCAAAAGATAATGATGTTCCTGTTGGACCTGGAAGGGGATCTGGTGCGGGATCTTTGGTTGCTTTCGCTTTAGGAATAACTGCTCTGGATCCAATTGAACATAACCTTCTCTTTGAAAGATTTATAAATCCTGAACGGATCTCAATGCCTGATTTTGATATTGATTTTTGCATGGATAAAAGAGATTTGGTCATAGATTACGTTGCGCAGAAATATGGAAAATCAGCTGTATCTCAGATAGCAACATTTGGAACTATGGCAGCGCGTGCTGTTGTAAGGGATGTTGCGAGGGCAATGGGCAAGCCTTATGCTCTTGGTGACCGTATTTCAAAGATGATTCCGTTCATTCCAGGAATGACGCTAGAAAAAGCAATAAATACTCAACCTATATTCAAGAAAATGATCCAAGATGAAGATGAAGTTTCTGAGATCATAGATTTAGCTTACAAACTTGAGGGCATAGCTAGAAATGTTGGTAAGCATGCTGGCGGCATAGTTATTGCTCCAGGATCAATAGCAGATTTTTGTCCTACTTACTTCGATCCGCAATCTGAATCACTTATGACTCAGTTTGATAAAGATGATGTTGAAACTATTGGCCTGGTCAAATTTGATTTCTTAGGACTTAGAACTCTTACAGTAATAGATAGAGCTATAAAAACCATCAACGATTCATTAAAAGAAAAAAATGAGAAACCACTTGATCTAAATTCACTTACATTGGACGACCCAAAAGTATTTGACTTGCTTGCTTCAGGGAGAACAACCGCTGTATTTCAACTTGAATCAACGGGAATGAGAGAGCTTATTCGAAGATTAAAGCCAACAAAATTTGAGGAAATAGTAGCTTTGCTTGCCCTTTATAGGCCTGGCCCATTGGAATCTGGGATGCATGATGAATTTGTTGATAGAAAGCATGGAAAAAGCAAAGTAACTTTTCCGCACGAATTACTGGCGCCAGTTTTATCAGAGACATATGGGGTAATTTTATATCAAGAGCAAGTGATGCAGGCTGCGCAGGTTCTGGCTGGTTATTCTTTGGGGCAGGCTGATATTTTAAGAAGAGCCATGGGAAAGAAAAAAATTGAAGAGATGGAACAACAAAGACAAATATTTGTTGATGGCTGCTCTAAAAACGATATAAAAAAAGCAACCGCAGAAAAAATATTTGATCTTATTGAAAAATTTGCAGGATATGGATTTAATAAATCACATTCTGCAGCGTATGCGATGCTTTCTTACCAAACTGCGTACCTGAAGACTTATTTTCCTGAACATTTTATGGCTGCCGTATTATCAACAGAATTAG
>QOPC01000013.1 GCA_003331545.1 SAR86 cluster bacterium | reverse complement strand
GCTTCATCACCAGTTTTCTTATAAGTCGTTTCAGCGTTAACCTCCAGTGTTCCTGAATATTTACCACCATAACCTCGGCTTATTAAGCCTGGCTTGAAGCCACGTTTCGAAAGCTCAGCAGCAATATATTTAACAAGGGGGGTTTTTCCGGTCCCACCCATGGAAATATTTCCTACAACAATTATTGGCACAGGCGATCTCCATATTTTCTTTTGATTTTTTAGATAGGAATTTTTTCTAGATTTGACAATTGTAGAAAATAAAAATGTTAATGGTGTTAAAAGATAAAGCCACCAACTTTTTTTGTACCAAGCATCAATTAAATATCCTTGTTGTGTCGGCTCTTCTGTAATTGAAGGTAAAAATTCCTGGGCAACAGATTTTCTTGCACTCACGTCCTTGGCGTCCGAATCACTGAATTTATTTTGATAAAGGTTCTTATAAATACCATTTTTTTCTAGTAATTCGAAATGAGTACCTGATTCACTAACTGATCCATCATTTAGAACTAGAATTTTATCAGCGTTCTCAATCGTAGATAATCTATGGGCTATTACAATTGTTGTTCTGTTATTAATTAATTTTTCGATTGCCTCCTGAACGATCAATTCAGATTCATTGTCTAATGCTGAGGTTGCTTCATCTAATATAATAATTGGAGAATCTTTGTAAAATGCTCTAGCAATTGCAATACGTTGGCGTTGACCGCCTGATAGCAATACCCCGTCATCTCCAATCTCCGATTTAATACCCTCTGGAAATCTTGAAATAAATTCCGAGCATCCTGAGATCTCAGCAGCATCCTTTAGTTTGTCTTGATCAATTTCATTCTCACCATATGCAATATTTTTTTCAATGGTATCGTTAAACAATGTAGGAGTTTGATTAACTATGGAGATGGCTTCACGAAGATGAGTCAGTTTATAGTCAAGAATACTTGTACCATCAATTAAAATAGAACCATCATAATTTGAATAAAATCTCGATAATAAATTAGCTATGGTAGATTTCCCAGAGCCAGATTTACCAACTATGGCGACTGTTTCATTTTGGGATATCCTAAAATTTAAATTATTTAAAACAGGATCTTTTTTGTTGTAAGAAAAACAAACATTTTCAAAATCTACAGCACCGACAATACTTGATTCAATTTGACCATCATCGTCCTCCTCTTGTGCATCTAATTGATCAAAGATTTCAACAGCGGCAGCCAAGCCCTTTTGAATAACAGCATTAATATTTGAGAGTTGACGAATAGGTTTAGCCATTAAACCAGCAGCTGTTATAAATGCAACGAAGTCCTCAGCATTTAGTTTGATGCCAAGTTGAGATCCAAGAGCAAAATAAGCAACTATAGATAAAGATATTGAGACCAATAATTGAATAATAGGCGTAGCTAAATTACTAGTAGCTTCTAATTTTAAATTTTGAGTTTTATTTGAAGCATTTGCAGCAAAAAATCTATCCTTTTCATATTTTTCAGCATTGAAAGATTTGATTTCAAGATTGCCATCAACAGCCTCTGAAGCAAGGTGAGTGACATCGCCCATTGCTGTTTGAATGGTTTTTGCTAACTTTCTCAAACGACGTCCAGCTATGTAAACTATTATCGCAATAAATGGCGTTGTTATAAGTAAGAGCAGTGTTAATTTCCAGTTCAAAGTAAACATATACGCCAATAAGCCTAGGAGTAAAAAGCCTTCTCTTACAAATGTTTTAATTGCATTTGATGCTGCGCCAGATACTTGTGTCGTGGTAAAGGTAATTCTATTGATAAGCTGGCCTGACTGATTTTGATCAAAAAAATTCTTAGGTAAATTTATTAACTTTGAAAAAAGCTCTGCTCTAAGATCATGCACAATACCGAATCCAACCCTAGACATAAAATAATTACCAATAAAAAAACCTGATCCCCGTCCTATAGCAATAAAAATTAATGCTAAAACAAGATATATACTGAAATCATCTTGATCAGAGTTAATGTATTCAATAATTCTTCTAATCCATTCAACAGCTGCAATATCAGCAGATGCAAAAAGGACAAATCCAAAGATACTAAAGATAAATGAGAATTTAAATCTAAACGTATATGAGAACAGTCTTCTTAATGGGCTCATGACTAATCAGTATAAGTTTTAATTTGTATGTTTTGGAAGCCAAGTTGCTGAAGACCATCCATTAGGGCGATTACCCATTCATGAAAAGCTTTGTTTTCAATTGAAAGAACAACCACTTCTGTTTTTAAAAAATTAGAAGTTATGCCCTCAAGCATATTATCAATGTTTGAAATAGAAAATTCCTGATTATTGATTATTAGTACTCCCGATTCTAATAAAATAATATTTTGAGAACTGTTAGAAACTGATGAAGCAAAAGACTGAGACTCAGGAAGATCTAGAGTTAAATACTGATTAGTTTCAATTTTAGAAGTGACAACAAAAAAAATTACCAATAAAAAAACAATATCAATCAAGGGAGTAATCTCTATGCTTAAGGCTCGCTCTTTATTTGTATAGAATTTCATTTTTTGTATATAAAATCTAAAAATATTGAAGTATTTGCTTGTAATATTGACATTAATATCACGGTTTTTTGTTCAAAATATCTATAAAAAATAATTGCCGGTACAGCAATAATCAATCCAAAAGCTGTGGTTATTAGCGCCTCAGATATGCCAGCAGCTAAAAGATCAGTATTTGCACTTCCATTTATGTCAATGTTACTGAAGACTTTTATCATACCTACAACAGTTCCAAGAAGTCCAAGTAATGGACTAATACTTGCAATGGTGCTTAACATGGACAAATTGCGTTCTAATAATAATTTAATTTCAGAGGCTTTCTCCTCAGCTTTGACCTCTAAGAAATCTCTTGAATTTGGATGATATTGATAGCAGTGCGTTAGTAAGTCTCCCAATTGTGAGGACAAGGCAATTTCATCTTGATTTTGTGAGTGAAAAGAATCTTTTTGGATTAAATTCTGAACTTGACGAAGCAAGCCTTTTGGAGCAACTAATCTTCTCTGTAAGAACCAAAGTCTTTCAAGCACTATAGAAATTAGCAAAATTGAGCACACAAGGAGTGGCCAAATAAACCATCCTCCGGATATTAATATATTGTTCATCTTATATTGACTTCAATTCTCCACTTTCTATGCGAAATACAGAATCTAGTTTACCAGCATATTTTAAATCATGAGTTGCAACCACAATCCCTATATTTAGGTTTTTTGCTAATTTAATTGTTAAATCTTGAATTACTTCAGCATTATCTTGGTCTAGATTACCCGTTGGTTCATCCATTAAAACAAACATGGGTTCATGGACAATTGCCCTAGCTATAGCAGCGCGTTGCCTCTCTCCTCCAGAAAGCATAAAAGGATAGCTATCTTTGAGCTGATCAATTCCAAGATCGCGAAGGATTGTCATAATTTTTTCTGAATTCTTTAATTTATTTTTATTGTTTGCAATCCTGAATACTAAGTTGCAATTCTCATAAACAGTTAAATCGTCAAGCAAATAGTGAAATTGATATGCGAAGCCAAATAATTGGCTTCGCATTGAATTAAATTTCTTAGCACCGTTTGCCAATAAATCTATATCGTTATAAAAAATATCGCCTTTATCTGAGAATTCCAATCCTGCAAGTATTTGAAGCAAAGTTGTTTTGCCACTTCCAGATGATCCTATCACACCAATTGTTTTTCCTTGAGCAAGAGTAATATTGACATTTTTAAGCACCTCTAATTTGTGTCCAGCTGAGTAATAGGTTTTCGATAGACTGGATGCTAAAAGCTTATTCATGTCTTAAAATTGTGACAGGTTTTAATTTAGCTGCTCTAGCAGCAGGAAAATAAGAAAATATTAAACTCATTATCAGCACCGAAATAGAAATATATATAAGTTGAGTCCCTCTAAATTCATATGGAAAGTAATTGATAAAATAGCTATCCATCAAGCTTTTTTGAGTAATTGTTTCTATTAAATTAATCAAAGAATCAATATTAGGTGTTACAGCAAGGCCAATCATTAAACCAATAAACGTTCCAAGAGTGCCAATTATTAGTCCTAAGGTTAAAAAAACAAATGTAAGTTGAATTTTTGAACAACCCATAGTCTTCAGAATAGCTATCTCTTTTTCTTTGGTTTTCACGGTCATCACCAATGTTGAAAGTATATTAAAAGCTGCCACTGTAATAATTAAAAATAGCATTAGGCTAATTAATCTTTTTTCTAATTTAATGGCTTGAAATAATGTGCCATGTGTTTGCTGCCATGAGGTAAAAAAGTAATTTTCATTTTTAGAATTCAAACTGTTTATAATCTCAAAACCAATAGAATTTACCTTAAACAGATTGTCAGTTTTTACTCTAATGCCTTGGGTGGAACCAATGGGTTCATTTATGATATTCAATGCAAGGTCATGATGAATTAATACAAGTGATTGATCTAATTCTGCTTTAAGCTCAAAAATACCAACAATTTCTAAAGATATTGTCCTGGGATAGGTTCCCAATATTGAAGAGCGTAAATTAGTTGTGGTTATATTTACAATATCGCCAATCCCTGCTCCAAGATATCTAGATAACCAGGCGCCGATCACAACTCCTTTTTTTGATGAAAGATTGTTTAATGAGCCTTCAGTTAAATATTGGGGCAGGATAGACATAGAATTTTCAAGTTGAGGCTTAATTCCAGTTATAAAAATTCCTCGAGACCTATCCTTAGCACTCATTAAACCTTGTGTTTCTATATATGGACTGACGCTTAAGACATTCTCTGAATTTACAACCTGCTCAATAACATCTTCATAGTTATCAACTCTCTCATTGGAGCGAATAATTAATTGAGGCACAACACCAAGCACTCTGGTTTGTAGTTCTTTTTCAAAGCCATTCATAACAGAGAGAACTATTACCAGTGCTGCAACACCTAGGGAAAGACCTGAAATAGCCATCAGAGATGTGAAGGATGCAAAAGCACCCTTCTTAGATTTAAAATACTTGAAGCCCAAGTAAATAGGCAATGAATTCATGAAAGGTTAGGTCAGCTGTTTAAGCACCTTCTCAATATCACCTTTGTATGGAGGACGAATTGCCGACAATAACTTATCAAACCTAGAGCCGATTTGCTTATATACTGCTTTGGCATTACTAAAAGTCTTAAAGCCCTCCTCTCCATGATAGCTACCTATGCCAGATGGTCCAACACCTCCAAATGGAAGATCTTCCTGCTGAATGTGTCCAAGCACATCGTTCACTGTGACTCCACCTGAAGAGGTTCTTGATAGCACATGATTCTCTTCATTTTTGTTAGATCCAAAATAATAGAGACCTAGCGGCTTATCATTAGCGTTTACATATGAAATCGATTCATCAATCTCAGTATATTCTTTGATTGGTAGCAAAGGTCCGAAAATCTCCTCTTTCATAATTTCCATATCATCGGTTGGATTCATAACAAGTGTCGGTGGAATTTTAAATGCTTCTTGTTGAGAGAAATCTTCATTTGCAGGATTTATTTCATCAATCTCGGCTCCTTTTTCTTTTGCATCACTTAGCAAACCCTGAAGTCGATCATAATGTTTTTCGTTAATGATAGATGTGTAATCATCGTTATGTTTTAAATCTGGATAAAAATCCTCGACAGCTTCTTTCATGCCAGCAACAAGTTCATCTTTCTTATCTGAGTGAACCATCACATAATCAGGAGCTAGACAAATTTGACCAGCATTCATTGTTTTACCGAGCATAATTCTTTTAGCAGCAATAGCACTATCAGCTGTATTACTAACTATTACTGGAGATTTGCCGCCAAGTTCCAAAGTAACAGGAACCAAATTTTCAGCAGCTGCTTTCATAATGTGTTTTGCAACAGTTCCACTTCCAGTATACAAAAGATGATCAAATTTCTGTTGAGTAAATGACGCCCCAACATCTGGGCCTCCAAGAATAGTTGCAAATTCGTCCTCATCAAATGCAGAATCACATAATTCTTTTAATAACAAAGAAGTCTGCTCAGTGTATTCACTGGGTTTGTGCATAATTTGATTGCCAGCAGCAAAAATAGATGCCGCGGGTGAAAAAGTTAAAAAAACTGGAAAATTCCAGGGAGAAATCATGCCAACTGTTCCCAAAGGTTCATAGTCAACAGAAGCTTTGGCGCCCAAAAAACCCAATGGAAAATTTGGTTTCCTTTTCGATCCAGCCATCCATTTTTTTAAATTTTTCTTTGCATATTCGATACTTGGAATAATTGTATAAACATCAGTAGCCATTGATTGATTTTTTGATCTAACACCAAAATCTTCATTCAATGCATCTACGAATTTATACCGGTTATCCATAATTAATGATTTCATCCGATCCAATCTGTCAATTCTTAAATCATATGAGGGAGGACCATTTTTTATAAAGTATGCTTTTTGTTTATTTAAAATATCTTGCATTTGTTGATTTTCCATTTTTTCTCCTTTTTATAAGTATCTTTTTATAGCCTATTATTTAAAAAATATCTCAATTGCTAAGTCGATCTTTTAGCTTTATCAGAATCATTTGTTTTTTTAATCATACTACGTATATCAGCCCAGTCATCTTCTGTCATCTTTGAGAGTTGTGAAAAAGTTCCGCCCCCTGAGAGATACTGAGCTCCGTCAAGAGCTATTGTTTGCCCTGTTAAGTATTCACATCCATCTGCCATCAAAAAAGTCGCTAAATTCTGCAATTCACTCATTTCACCAACTCTTCCCATTGGAATAGAACTCATTGAGCTAGAATCTTCATCCAATGCACCCTTTGGACTAAGTCTTGCCCAAGCGCCCTCAGTAGGAAATGGACCAGGAGCAATAGCATTGATTCTAATTCCATGAGGACCCCATTCAACAGCAAGAGACTTTGTCATAGTGTGAAGTGCAGATTTTGACATGGCCGATGGAACAACAAATGGTGAACCGGTCCATACCCATGTAGCAAGTATAGAAATAATTGAACCTTTAATTTTATGCTCAAGCCATTTTTTTCCTACTGCATTTGTTACGTAAAATGTTCCATGAAAAACAATATTTGCAATTGCATCAAATCCCCTTGCTGATAAATCTTTAGTGGGAGAAATAAAGTTACCTGCTGCATTATTGACTAGACCATGTAAAGGTCCTTCTTCAAAAACTGCATCAATAAAATCCTCAACATCTTGGGGGGAACGAATGTCTAAGGGTTGATAGCGAACATCAACATCATATTTATCTTTAAATTCTGATGCCGTCTCAGCCAAGACACTTTCACGTCTGCCACAAATTACTAAATCAGCACCATGCTGAACATAGTGCTCTGACATTTCTTTCCCTAAACCGGTTCCCCCACCGGTTACCAAGATCTTTTTTCCCTTCAAGACATCTTTGTTAAACATATAAAATCCTATTTTGAATTAGTAATATCTATAATAGCTCGAACCCATGCATCTGAGTAATTTAATGATGGAACGTAGTCTAAAGTTTGACCACCAGCTTCAAGAAAAAGTTCTTTATATTCATCACCAATTTCAATAACAGTCTCCAAACAGTCTGCAGTGAACGCGGGAGAGAAAACAAGAACTTTTTTGTTTCCTTTGGCAGGTAATGATTTTAATACATCATCGGAAAATGGTTCAAGCCAGTTATTAGTTAAACGTGATTGAAAAGTAACTTCATATTTTTCTCTTGGAAGAGATAATTTTTCTGCTATCAGCTTAGACGTTTCGTAGACAGTTGCTTTATAACAGTAATCATTTTCAGCTGTTATTTCATGCTCACAATTCTTTCCATCACATTGATTATCTTCATAAACTTTATTGACCTGAGAGTTAGGTAGACCGTGATAGCTAAATATTATTTTATCGTATTCTGCTAGATCAAAATCTCTTGCTGTCTCAACCCATGCATTTATAAAAGAAGGATGGTCATAATATTGTGATATAAATTTAAATGAGGGAATCACCCAGCTTTTAGAAAGTTTTTTTGTTACTTCTTGAAAAACACTGCCTGATGTAGCTGAGGCATAATGAGGGAAAAGTGGGAATATTATAAGCTCAGAAGGATTATTTTTTTTTATAGCTTCCAAAGCTTTATCAATGCTTGGCTTTTGATAGCGCATTGCATAAAAAACATCGTATTCACTCTGTTCTGCATTTAATTTTTTTGTTAACTCCTCTGTATTTTTTAACAATGGTGAAACGCCATCTGATAAATCCCATAGCTGTTGGTATATTTTACTAGAGGCAAATGATCTAATTGGGCAAATAATTAAAGTAACTAAAATAAATCTAAAAAATGATGGCACATCTATAACCCTTCCATCCATTAAAAATTCTCTAAGGTATTTAAAAACATCAAAATAAGATGGTGAGTCTGGAGTACCTAAATTAATTAGTAATAGCGCAGGTTTGTTCATTTTGTCGTAATAGTGGGTGTCCTATTATAAATAATAAAGAAATAAAGCATAGGGCGGCACTAAATAAATATAAGTATCCTGGTTCAAGTTGATAGATTGGCATTGCAACAATTGGTGTTAACACATGCCCAATTGGCATAACAGAACCTAAATAACCAGCAGCCTTGCCTTGATTATCGGGAGTTTGTGCTAAAGAAAGAGTTGATGCATTGGCAGGTCTGAACATCCCAGCTCCAAGACCATTTATCATCATAGCTAGATAAAATAATGCTATTGATGTTGCCAATGCAGCCATTAAATACGAAATCATTATTAAAAAAGTTCCGTATATAAGAAGTTTATTATTTTTAATTGGCATTAAATCTGTAAAAATATACTGGCTCACAACAGTGGATATAGATAAAACTACAAAAGTTAAACTTATGACCAAAGGTAAATCTTTTTCATTGGAAAACACATCAGTAATAAAAAAACCTATGGATTGAAGCAGGGATGCTTGGCATAAAGATGAAAGAGCAGCAATTAACAGAAATGGCCAAACAGATTTATCTTTAAATGATAATTTAGAAATAATGTGTTCAGATTTTTCTTTGAGGGATATTTTGTTTGGAAAAGTAACATAAATACCAATGGCAGCAATGAAACCACACATTGCAAATATATAAAAAGGAAGTGTCTTTGAATATAAAAATAAAAAGCCCCCCATCATTGGCCCCATAATGGTTCCAATTAGGAAGCTTGATTCTAATCTTGCAAATTTTTTAGTTCGTTTAGACCTTGATGTTATATCGGCCATATATCCAAAAGCAGCTGGTCTTGTTGCTGAACCAATCAATCCATTTATCAAGCGTCCCAATATAAGTAGAGGCAATAAATAAACGAAATCTAAAATTTTTTTTTCAACAAGGAATAAAGGGGTTATTAAGGCAATGATTGAGATTGAGTATCCTATTAAACCGATTACTGCAATATTTCTTCTACCGTGTCTGTCTGATGCCCTGCCCCACGATGTGCTTGTTATGGCCCATGCGACAGCAGAGATAGAAAATATCATGGAAGTTTCTATAACTGATAGACCGAGGTCCCTTGCTAATGGTGGCACTAATACAAATGCAAATGATTGGCCTAAACCAACAGCAAATAATCCAAATTTTAACCAGCTTGATGGTTTATACAATTTTTGTAATGCCAGTTACCTCTCGCATTTTCTCAATAAGCTGTTGAGCTTGCGGACGTACCTTGCTAGCACCGGCTGCAAATAAATCATTCAATAGATTTGGATCATCTATTAATTCAAGATACTTTTCTCGTATTGGCATTAGTTCATTATTAATGACCTTAAATAATTCTTTTTTTACGTCTCCCCAAGAAATACCATCTTTATATGCTTGTTTCATCGATTCAATTTCATCGTTGCTTGCAAAGAACAAGTAAAGCTGAAAAAGAGTACAACTTTGATGATCCTTTGGCTCTCCAGGCTCTAAGGAATTAGTAATAATTCTAGCAATAGATTTCTTTAAAGTTTTTTCATTCGATAAAAATGGGATGATATTATCGTATGACTTGCTCATCTTTCTTCCATCTATACCGGGCACAGAAATCTCATTTTGAATTATGGTCTCAGGTATAGTTAATAAATTTGAGTAGGTATGATTAAATTTACCTGCTATATCTCTAGCCATCTCCATATGCTGAGCCTGATCGGGACCTACCGGCACATGTGTTGCATTAAATATTAAAATATCAGCTGTCATTAACACCGGATATGAAAAAAGACCTAAATGAATGCCCTTATCTTCGTCAGCTCCAGATTTAATATTTTCAGATACGAATGATTTATAAGCATGAGCTCTATTTAGCAATCCTTTGGCAGCACAACAACTTAAGATCCAAGTTAATTCATGAACCTCAGGAATATCTGACTGCCTATAAAAGTTTGATATTTCAGGATCTAAGCCAGATGCAAGCCATGATAAGGCAACGTCTTTGACACTCTTCTCAATTTCGCTGGAATCAGTTTGTTTTATAAGAGCATGATAATCTGCTAAAAAAAAGAAGGAGTCATTTTCAGAATCAACTAAATCAAGGGCTGGTTTAATAGCTCCCAAATAATTTCCAATATGAGGAGTACCAGTTGTTGTAATTCCTGTTAAAATTCTTTTTCTCATTTAAAGATAATTATAAACATCAAAAGAAACTATTGTGGAAACTCATAAAACTTTATTTGAATCATTAGATAAAGCTGAACAGCACTTTGAGGCTGGGCAAATCAAATTGGCTCAAAAACTTGTGAACGAGGTATCACGTTCAATCAAATCTGAAGGAAAAGTTTCAAACAAACTTAGACACAGATTTAATTTTATGTCAGCACAGTCTAGATATTTTAATGACATTTCATCTTTTGCAACAAATCCAAAGAGGAATGAAATTATTAATGAAATTGAAGTTTTGATAGCTTCGCCCCATGAAAATCCTAAAAAACAAGCCAATGAAATTCATGGTCTTCAAACTAAATGGCAATTGCTTGATCAATCTTCAAAACCAGCGGGTCGAGAGCAATGGACAACATTCAAAACTCTAACTGATAAAGCTTGGGAGCCTTGTGCACAATATTACGATGAATTAAAAGCCATAAAAATTGAAAATGCGAGACAAAGAGAAAAAATAATTGAAGAATTGATTAATTATGTAACTAATAATTCTAGTAAGTGGCCAGGTTTAATTGATATGACTAGATACTTAAGCGCGACATTTCAAAAATGGCAAACCTTTGCTCCTGTTCTTGATGATGATTTTAAAAAATTAAAAGAAGCCTATCATCAGGCAAGAAAACCTATAAATGATGCAATAAGAAATGAGGAAAATAAAAATTACAAGGCCAAAGAATCACTAATTGAAAAGGTTAAATTAATAAATGATGAAGATACGCAATCCTGCATTCAAAAATTTAAAAAAATTAAAAGTGAGTATCAAAATGTTGGGCCAGCTGGCAAAAAAAATGAGTCCAAACTGTGGAAGCAATTAAATGAATCTGCAGATAGATTTTTTGAAGCAGAAAAGTCCCTTGCAAATGATGAACTTGAGTTGATCAATCAGCTATCAGATAAACTTCAAGAAGACCCATCATCAATAAATACTATCAAAGAACAACTTAGAGATTTTAATAAAACTAGCAAATCTCCAGAATTTGCTAAGCTTCAAAAAAACATAAAAGCTCAAGAATTGGAGCAATCAAAAATAAAAGACGCCAATAAACTTACAACTTACCAGAATCTCCTAAGTTATCTAGAAACGACCGATGAAAGTAAGGCAACTATAAATAAAGATGTTTTTAAAGCTCTGCAGTCTCCGCTTTATACTGCAAATGATAACGAACTACTTGAGTGTGTTGTGAAGCTTGAACTGATTGCAAAAATTGATCCACCTGCATCAGATAAACCACTCAAACAAAAACTTTCACTTGAAATGTTGCAAGATAAATTTTCAGGTAAAAGCACTTCTAATGATGAGATTAAAGATCTATTAATTAAATTTATAAATAATCTTCAATCCAAAAAGATTAATAGTAATGAGCTCAAATTATGGAAAAGAATGAATGAAGTTTTTGATAAAATTATTAGTCAGCTTCCCTAGTTTTCAATACATTCATCCATCTATCTGATCTGAATCTAGCTACATACAAGAAACCTTTCACAACATAGTCTGCGACAAGGGTCGAGAAGATTACCTCAACCCTTGCATCAAGCAAGAAGAAGATCATAGCCAAAAAAACTCTAATAAAAAGTAAGCATGTCAACGTTATTGCTAAGGGCGTTTTAGTATCGCCTGCTCCTCTAAGCGCTCCACCAAGAGAAAACTCTATTGCCATTAATGGCTGCATTGACCCTAATAACCAAATGAAGATGACAGTCAGGCGAACAACTTCATCGTTATCAATCATATATCTTGCCAATGGTTCGGCAAAAATTGTAATTAACACCCCAAAGAATGTCATGGATATTATGGAAAGCCTCATTGCGCCCCATCCAGCTCTCTTTGCCTGTTCTTCATTTTTTGCACCAAGGTGCTGGCCTACCAAGGTTGCACCTGCAATGGAGAAACCAAATCCTATAACAATAGAAAAGGATAATATTTGAACGCCAATACCATATGCTGCATAAGCTTCAGTTCCATAAAATGCAACCAAGATAAGAAAGGCAGTAATCCCAATTTGAAAAATAACTTGCTCAAGGGCTGCTGGTAATCCAACCTCAAAAATTTCTTTAACTCTTTTAATATCAAAATTAAATATAGATGAGTATCTAACTTGTAATTGATTTGATAGCCAAAAAACAATCAACAAGGCTGCGCCAATAACAAAAGAAACTCCGTTACCAAAAGCAGCGCCCACTACTCCATACTTTGGAAACCCAAGCCAGCCATTAACAAGGACCAACATAAAAAATATAGCAAATAAATTCATGATCACGCCTATAATCAATGGAGTCTTTACGTCACCAATTGCCCTCAAGGCAGTTATTAAACCAAGACCACATCCATATCCAATATAAAAAGGAGCTATGCTTTTAAGGTATTGAGTTGAAAGAGTTAATGCTTCATCTTTTAAGCCAAAAAATATAACCAAGGGTTCAGCAAATTTCCAAATTAACACAGCTGAAATAAGTGCCAAAAATGTTACTAACTGAACAGTTCTAGAGAAAAATATACCTGCCTCTAATTTTTTATTTGCTCCCCAATTCCTAGCTATTAATGCGGTTGAGCCAGCTAGAACCCCAGTTAATACTGCCTGAAGAATAAAGGTTACTCTCTGTCCTGTGACTGCTGCTGCAATTGCATCAGGTCCAAGATCACCAACAACTTTTATGGCTGCGATAGAGCTAGTTGCATAAAATAGGTTGGTGATAATAGATGGCCAAGCAAGAGTCCATACACCCATTGAACCTCTTGGGATTTTCGGCCCCCCATCAAGGACTTCCAAAATTAAGACTCTTTTATCGAGCCAAGATACACAACTCCAAATAACAGAGTCATTGAGAACGCAACAAATGGCGAATCCTGGGATTTAAGAATTTTATTTCTATAAACTAGGCACTCGATCAAATGAGCCACAAGTAAAATATAAAAGATGCTCAATCCAACGAAATATAACCAACCATTGAAGGGCTCAAAAAGATTTACTATTCCAAATGCCCAAAGAAGTAATGTAATTATATGTGCTGCTTTCATAAATACTATTATAGGGTGTTCTTAGGTTTGTTCCAGTTTAGCAATAATTTCTTCATGTCTATGTCTATCTATTTTGTACATTGAAAATATGCCAAAAGGAATAAACATTAATACTGCAACAAGCGGTCCTTGAACCATCGCTAAATTAAAAATATTCTCAGCACTTGGATTTACTTCTACACCCTGAGGAAAGCTTATGAACTCTAGTGCTATTCCAGCCATTAAGATTCCAAGACCGGTATTTAATTTTCCAATTAGTGAACTTGATGCAAACATTAAGCCTTGTTGACCAATCTTGCTGTCAAGTTCGACCTCATCACTAATATCACCCAACATTGATTCCCTAATAATAGCGCTTGAAGAAAGACAAGTATTTCCAACATATACAAAAGGGATTGTTGCATAGAAAAGATTCCAAGTTCCGCTTGCTGGCAAAAAGCCATTGATGAATAAAAAAATTGGTATGGGTGGTATTAATGCTGCGAACATAATTGCAAACAATAAAATTGTTCTTTTTTCTATCACTTTCACCAGTGCAGGTACTAGCAAGAAGGCGCTAATTGTCGATAGAACATATATGCCGAGATATGAGGCAAGCATTATTGATTTAAACTCCCAAAAATATGTATTCATATATATTTGAAGTGAGCTGCCCATGCCCCAACTAACTGCAATAAACAAATATCCAAAAAAGAAAATCAAAAAAGACCTGTTTTTTAAAGCAATGAATATTTGATTGAATATTAATCTTAAGTTAAAAGTAGTTATATCAATCTGAGAATTATCACGATATTTCAAGGTGCCAAAATATGTTACTAAAACTGAAAAGCACATTATTGTGGCGCCTGTCATTCCATAATAAATCCATGGTTCCGGATTTTTAGTACCTGGCATGTAATCTGGCGTATCTTTAAAAAAAATTGTATATGCTAGAAAGGCATTAAATAGTCCTCCCATCCATCCCAACAATTCTCGAGTTGCAAAAATTGATGTTCTTTCAGTGTAAGACCTAGACATCTCACTGCCCAAAGATCTATGTGGAACTTCAAAAATAGTCATTCCAAGGCGTGTCAACATAGTAAAAGTTAACATCCAGAGAAATAAGTATTGTTGTGATAACTCCCAAGATGTCTGAATAGAAAATAACATAAAGTACGAGAGGCCCATGGGGATCATTCCTAATAGAAAATATGGGTGCCTTCTACCAAATCTATGCCTAGTCCTATCAGAAATAACGCCCATGAGTGGGTCTGTAAATGCGTCTACCATTAGCGCAATAAAGATTGCTAAACTTGCCAAGCCGGGACTAAGACCAATTACATTAGAATAAAAAAATAATAGAAAAAAAGTAAATGCATCAGTCTTAACACCATTGGCTACTGCACCAGATGCATAAAAGAATTTTTCTTTAAATTGAATGGTCATTTCTGCGTATTGTATCTAAAAATTTATGCTACAAATATTTAAATTTAGCCATCAAGAAATTGTATTAATCTTGTTTGAAATTGCTGATAGGAACCTTCATCTAACAAATGTCCCATTCCATTTACAATAACAAGTTCACTTGATTTAATTAATTTATGAGATGAATATGCATTCTTTACTTTAATTAGTGGATCAATATCTCCATGGATAATCAATGTAGGTGTATTGATTGACTTTAATAACTGTTTTCTATTTTTTGAACCAATAATGGCAGCCATTTGTCTTAGGAATCCACTGTCATCTCCTCCTCTTTCGATATATGAGCGCATGTCACTTCTAAATTTAGGAGTATCGTAACTCATGCCTGGAGTTCCAATTATTTCAAATAGCTTAATGGATTGATCAATTCTGCCCTCGATATCATCTTTGGCAGCCGTTCTTTTTAGCATTTGCCTTGTAACCTTAAATTTAGGTCCATTAAGGGGATTAGGAGTTGAAGCAGTTGACGATATCAAAGTGAATGTCTTGACTCGAGTTGGATGTTTTGCAACTAATACTTGAGATATCATGCCGCCCATCGACATGCCTAAAATGTGGGATTTCTTGATGCTTAGCTCATCAAGAACAGAGACTCCATCAGAAGCCATATCTTCAATCGAATACTCAGATCGAATGGGAATAAATAAAAGGTATTTTAGATAATTTATAAATTGTGATGGTTTTGAGGAAAATCTTGAGGAAAGACCAACATCTCTGTTATCAAACACTATTGGTCTAAAGTTATTGGCTTGCAAGTCATCTATTAAAAATTGTGGCCATAAAGTTAACTGTGCGCCTAAACCTGTAACCAACAATATTGGAGTGCCTGTTTCAGGTCCATAGTCTCTGTAAGCAATTTTAGTATCTTCATTAAATGCGAAACCTTCTTCAAAAGCTAGAACATTCAAAGTAAAAAAAACAATTACAAAAACTAAGAATTTATTTTTTAAAAGCATGGGCCCTCACTTTTACATTATTTCGAATTGCTCCCCAAAATAAAGACATATCAAAATTATGAAGATCGCCATTTGGTGCAAAACGTTTAATTTTTTCAATTAAGGTACCACGAGTTTCAATCATATAGCGATCACTCAATCGAGCCTCAAAATCTAGATCAGTTATTGAATCAATTTTAATTTTAGAACGTGTATGTTTTTTAGCAGCATAATCTGTCAGAAACATATTATCTAGTTTAAGACGAATAACAACATTATTATGATCTTCAAGCCAATCCTTAGAATCATTCCAAGAAAAGGGATTCTGACAAACTATTGGTTGATCCATGGGCTCATTTATCCAGCCATTTGGCATCCAAAACATTGAATATGCTCTGCTTCTCTCAAAACCTTGTGTGCCTGTAGACCAGGAAATTATGGATTGCTGATCATTCGATGAGCTTGAAATTGAAAGATCTGGATACAATTCATGAAAATATTTTATTGGTAAAATGTATCCAATCAAGTAAGCAGCAATAAATTGCTTTCTAATGGGTTGGTTAGAGACATATTCGTGAACCAACCTTTGACCATGAAGGGCTCCTTGACTATGTCCAGCAATAAAAAAAGGTCTTCCGTTATTGTGATGCTCTAGAAAAACTTTAAAAGCTTTTGAAACATCAGAGTAAGCTAGGTCCTGAGCAGCTTGTGCATTAGATTGAGTATCATAAAATGAATAATATGTTGCTTGTCTATAATAAGGCGCATAAATATTACAAGTCTCCGCAAACGCAGAGGCTTGAGATGCCAAATGACTATCAGTCCTTTCATATGATATAGAGTCGTCATCAAGGGGTTCGTTCCAATGCTTTAAAAAATATCCTGTTGGATGGATATAAAAAACATCAAATTTCTTAGTTTCAATAGATGGTTTTGTATCTGGAGACAAATTATGAAAGCCATCTTTCTCAGGCAAAGCTGCCCAATCTGATTCATTTTGATAGTTAGGCGGAACTGGACATTTCAAAGGATCAAAATCTTTTTCAGGCTTCACGCTTTCAATAAATTTTAGAAATTGTTCTTTTTGATTCATCAATGGCCTAAATTTACTTTAATTGGATCAATTTGTTTGTCGCTGAAGCTGTTGCTATTAATAAATCGCCTTGATGCAATGTTGCAGATGTGAATGCAACACTTTTACCCAATCTATCAATTTTCGAAGAAGCAACAAATTCACCTGGCTTTCCTGGAGCAAGAAAGGCAACATTCACATTCAATGAGAGTGGATTAATTTTTGATTCCCCTTTTAGAATAAGTAGATGAGCCATTGAAGCATCAAGCATTGCCGTAATAAATCCACCCTGCACAATTGTGCCATTTGAGTGAGTCAGATCATCTCCAATCAAAAATTTCATTTCTGCAATACCTTTACTCTTATCATAATTAAATCCCTTAGATCCCAAAATTGATAAAAATTTCGGTGGTTCATTTAAATTTATTTTTGATGATGACATTGAACAATTATATTAAGATATGTTTATCAAATTATAGGTGAAAAGCATGTTGAGAATCAGATCATTGGGATTATTTTTTTTACTAACCATCCAGGTTAATGCAGAGATGCTTGATGAAAATGATAAAAATCAAATATCAAATCATTTTAACTCGTATATAGAAAATGGTGATTTACCAAATATTTCAATTTTAATCAAAAAAAATAATAAAGAAATCTATCGACACACAAAAGGTTTTGCAGACATTGGTAATAAAGTTTCAGTTAATAAAAATACAGTTTATAGAATATATTCTATGACTAAACCTGTTACTGGGGTTGCAGTTATGCAGCTAGTTGAAAGTGGAAAACTCAGACTAAATGATAAAGTTTCTAAATACATCCCTGCCTTCAAAAATACAAAGGTGATAAATCTAGATTTTCAAGATTACGTTGTTAAGCCCAAAAGAGAAATCACCATAAGAGACTTACTTACTCATACTAGCGGTTTGACATATAGTTGGGCTGGAGAAGATGCTGTGCATCAAATTTATAGAAAATTAAATATACGTCCCTACTATTTTGGCGCTGTTGATGCCGAATTAAATAAATTTCCTGGAAACACTTGTCAATTTGCATCTGCAGCTGCCTTAGCTCCTTTGTTGCATAATCCTGGAGAGAAATGGTCATATGGAATAAATATGGATATTTTAGGCTGTGTTGTGGAAGTCATTTCCAAAATGACGTTTGATGAATACTTACAAAAAAATATTTTTGATCCTCTAAATCTTAATAGCATTGGATTTACCGTTAAGAAAAAAGATTCAAAATCATTTACTACCCTCTATACATCAGGCGCTTACAGCAGAGATGGTGAACTTGTTGCTGCATCTGGACTTAATCGATCAGAATTAATGTTCTCAAAGGAACTTCGTGCAATTGATTCATTTGATAATTCTCCATATTTAACTGAATCATCAAATTTATATGATGGTGGTTCCGGTTTAGTATCAAATATAGACGACTACAGTAGATTTGCTGAGATGCTCTTGAATGGTGGGGTTTTAGAAGGAGTAAGAATTCTAAGTAAGGCATCTGTAGATCTTATGACAAGAAATCATCTTGCAGATGAGATATTAAAAGAAGGAGCAGCTTTTGGATTAAATGGTATAGGCTTTGGTTTAACTGTTGGTGTTGTTATTGATTCTGGTTTAGCCGGAAGTTACTCATCAGATAATGAATTTTCATGGGGGGGTGCTGCAAGCACAATATTTTGGGTAGACAGAAAAAATAATATTACTGCAACTATGATGACTCAGTATATGCCTTCTGATAGATATCCTCTAAGAGAAGAGTTAAAAACCTTGTTATATTCAAAATTAAGTAATTAAAAACTGGCGGAGAGACAGGGATTCGAACCCTGGAAACCCGCGAAGGTTTGCCGGTTTTCAAGACCGGTGCATTCAACCGCTCTGCCATCTCTCCTATATGGATTAAGCATTTTAAAGAGTTTTATAAATAAGTAAATGTGGCATAATTTATTTGAATTTTTTTAGTTGAACTTCAAGCTTTAATAAAATACTTAACAATTGATTACATTAGTATTTTAGTTAAGTCCCAATTAGATTGCTTAATATATAATAAACTATGATTTACAAAAATTTACTAGAATCCATAGGTAACACTCCTGTTATAAAAATGAAAAATCTTGCTCCAAGCAAAGTAAACCTATTTGTAAAAGCAGAATACTTTAATCCTGGTGGATCTGTTAAGGATAGATTGGCTTTAAGTATTATTGAAAAAGCGGAACATGATGGTTCATTGAAACCAAATCAAACTGTTGTAGAAGCCACAAGTGGTAATACAGGCATCGGCTTAGCAATGGTCTGTGCAAACAAAGGTTATCCGTGCGTAGTTACAATGCCTGACAGTACCTCTGTTGAAAGAAGAAAATTAATGAGATTTTTAGGTGCAAAAGTTCTTCTTACTCCAGCATCTGAGGGAACTATTGCTGCATACAACTTAGCAAAAACCTTATCTGATAAAAAAGATTGGTTTTATGCAAGACAATTTGAAAATGAAGCAAATGCTGAAATTCATGAACAAACTACAGCCGTGGAGATTCTTGAGGATTTCAAAGACTTAGGTTTAGATTTCTGGGTATCTGGCTATGGAACTGGGGGAACCTTTAGCGGCGTATCTCGCGTCTTAAAGAAACATTCTCCGAACACAAAACTAATTATTACAGAGCCTGATAATGCGCAATTAATTAATAGTTTGATTGAACAAAAAAGAAGTGAAGACGGTGCTCCATCTGATTCACATGAAGCTTGGAATCCTCATCCAATTCAAGGGTGGACACCTGATTTCATTTCATTGGTCTTACAAGAATCAATTGATAATAATTATTTTGATCAAAATATACCCATTTCAGGCAAAGAAGGTATCTATTGGTCCCATCAATTAGCTACTAAAGAAGGAATTATTACAGGAGTATCTGGTGGCTCTACATTTGCAGTTGCAATGAAGGTTGCTGAGGATGCGCCAGATGGAGCTAATATTTTATGCATGTTAGCTGATACAGCTGAAAGATACTTATCATCAGTATTATTTGAGGAAATTGACTCAGAAATGAATGATGAAGAAAATGATTTATTAAATTCTATTTAATCTTTTTTGCGGGTATGCCAGCAACGGTAGTATTTTCAGCAACATCATCAAGAACAAGACTCCCTGCTGCAACTATTGAGTTCTTACCAATAGTTACATTACCCAAAATAGTACTAGAAGCAAAAATTGAAACCCCCTCTTCAATCTTAGGGTGTCTATCACCTCTTTTAAAACCCTTGCCACCTAGAGTTACTCCTTGAAATATTGAAACATTTTTCTTGATTTTAGAGGTCTCTCCAATTACAACTCCAGTTGCATGATCTATCATTACTGAGCTATCGATTGAAGCAGCAGGATGAATGTCGACACCAAAAACTTCAGAGGATCTATTTTGAATAAATAAAGCCATGGTATGTCTATCATTTGTCCAAAGTGAATGGCTGGCCCTATAAGCAGCTAGGCCTTGAAAACCTTTATAAAAAAGCAAAGGAGTAGATGAATATTTGCAGGCTGGATCATTTTCTTGAAAAAACAAAATATCATCAATTAATTGATCTTGAATAAAATCATGCTGATTGTATGAAGCAAGTATAATTTCACTTAGATCACCCGATGACAAAGCATCGTTATTTAGTTTTGAGGCAAGAATAGCTGATGTGGCTTCAATTAAGTTGTTTTTGGATAGAATTAAGCTTTCTAAGTAGTTTTTCAAAGAGGGTTCAGCATCTATCCTAAGATAAATCTCTTTTTTGATATTCTCCCAAATGTTGATATTCATAGTAATGAAATTATATTGCAAAAACTTACTTTATAAGAATATTAAAAATTATAAGTTGTTTAATTTTTATATATTTAAGAGCTTAATTTAAAAGTTAGGACTGTATGAAGTTGAGCTGCTTTGAACAAATCACTCTGAATAGGTTCGCCATCTTTTTGTAATTTTATGTTGGCGAAGAAAGCTTCAATTCTATTGTTAGTGACGATTTCTCTCAAAGTGTTCTCTACGCTCTTATCATCTTTAAATTCCAGAGTAAGATCAACATCAACTAAATGTCCTTTAAGCCAAATCTTTGTTTTAGGTAAAGATTTTAAATTTCTCCACCATATGTTTGATCTAAGAGTTACGCATGTATAAGAAGAGCTATGTTTATGATAACTAAGTGGGACTAGATATTGTTTTCCGCTTTTCGCTCCTGAAAAACTAACAACAAGTAATTGATGACTAACAACAAAATGTATCGGTGATCTAGCTAGCAATGAAATAATTGGATTAATTAATCGCCAAGGATTCATATTTTTAATTCCTTAAAGTCATAGGGACTTTCGTTAATTTTATTTTTTTCAAAAGTGATCTTGTATGCGTTTTTATTTTTTTTAAATCGAATAGTTGATTTGGGTATTTCATTAATAAAATGTAATGCAGCTCCTCCCTCTATTCCATACATAAAATTTATTGATTTCTTTGCAAGTAATTTTTTTGTTACAGGACGCCTTTCTGGCTCCTCATCATAGTGTGGGGCACAGTTACCCGGAATAAAGTTCATACATTCCATTAATTTTAATTCACTTGCCCAAGAATCAGTCAATCCTCTTTCAAACCAACAAATTGCCCCAGCGCTTACCCCGCTCATGACAATTCCATTATCGTAAGCTTGCTTTAATATTTTATCTAATCCCCAGTCCTTCCAAACAGCAAGCATGCTCTTAGTATTTCCACCACCAACAAAAATAATATCTTGATTTTTAATATGATTTTCAAGATCTATGGTTCTCTTAAAAAAACTAATATGCGTTGGCTTGCATTGGAGTTTTGAAAAAACTGAATAGTAATTAACTATGTAAGGATCCAAATCACCGGTGGCAGTGGGGATAAAACAAATTTTAGGATTTTTTTTTCCAGCTTGATCTAGGATGTATTGCTCAATTAAATAAGATTCCTGGGTTCTGCCAAAACCACCTCCACCTATAGCAATTACTTGACGCATATTCATACCTGAGAGATATTATATTTATGAAATTTAGTTATAAATATATCATTGTTGGTGCAGGAAGTGCAGGCTGTGTTCTTGCTAATAAGCTCTCTGAAAATCCTGATAATTCAGTCCTGTTGATTGAGGCAGGTCCTTTAGATAAATCATCATCTATAAAAATGCCTTTAGCAGCAAGCACACTATTTAAACATAAAAAATATGGCTGGTGCTACGAAACTGAACCAGAAAGAAATTTAAATAATCGAACTATAAATTGGCCCAGAGGAAAAACATTAGGAGGAAGCAGTTCTATTAATGGAATGTTATACATTAGAGGACAGGCAGAAGATTATCAAATATGGAAAGAGGCGGGAAATGATGGATGGGGCTATCGAGATCTCATGAAATATTTTTTATCACTTGAAAACAACCAAAACTATGAAGATCAATATCATGGTAATTTTGGACCTTTATGGGTAGAAACATATCAACCAATATTAGATGCATCAAAAAAATTTTTGAATGCATGCGATGAATTCGGTTTAAAAAGAAATAATGATTTTAATGGCGAGGAACAAGAAGGATTTGGTCGATATCAAGTCAATATAAAAAATGGTAATCGCTTCAGTGCCGCTGATGCCTTTTTAAAACCTATACTTAAAAGACCTAATTTAGATTTAATAACAAATACATTGGTCGAAAAAATAATAATAACGAATAAAAAAGTAATTGGCGTTAAGGCTAAGAATAAGAAAGGCTCCAAAGTAATTGGCTGTTCTGGGGAGGTCACTCTATCTGGTGGTAGCATTAATTCCCCACAAATATTAATGCTTTCAGGAATAGGTCCAAAAAAACATTTAGATGATTTAAAAATCCCTTTAGTCAAAAACTTGGCTGGTGTTGGTAAAAATTTACAAGACCATCTAACAGTAAATGTAAGTTATAGAATTAATAGATTGAAAACTTTTAGTGAGCTCATGAAGCCACTTGGAATGATAAAAAATTTGTATGAATTTTTTATTCAACAAAAAGGATTAATGACCTATCCTGCATCAGATATTGGGGTATTTTTTAAAACAAATTCAGAACAAGAAACACCAAATGCACAGATCCATTTTGCGCCTGGAGCTGGTAAATATAATAAAAATGGAGCAATGAAACCATCCTCGGGTATTACAGCTTCAGTTTGTAACTTAAGACCAGAAAGTAGAGGTCATATTGAACTTGTATCATCTAACCCAGATGATGCTCCAAAAATTTATGCTAATTATTTATCTAAAGAAATAGATCTTAAGCATATGGTACAAGGTGTTAATAAAGTAAGAGAAATATTTCAAACTCCTTCCATGCAACAACTAGATGCTACAGAGACCCAACCAGGTATTAAATATAATACAGATCTAGCGATTCAAGAATTTATCAAAAATGAATCGTTGTCTGTCTATCATCCAGTAGGAACCTGTAAAATGGGTAAAGGAAATGAATGCGTTGTAGGCGATGATTTAAAGGTCAAAGGCATTCAAGGTTTAAGGGTGGCGGACGCATCAATTTTTCCAAGTATTATTTCTGGTAATACTAATGCAACTTGCAATGTGATTGGCGCCAAATGCGCAGATTTAATTTTAAAAAACTAATAAACAAAAAAATCATGCATCTTGGGCAGTTGGTCTTATTACTATTTCGTTAACAGAGACACCAGGATCTTGTTGCAAAGCATATATTATTGATTCAGCAACTCTTTCTGCTGGCTGCGCAACAGCCCCTATTCCTCTGCTCATTAACGCCTCAAGCATTGATTCGTCTTTAATGGAAAATGCTAACTCAGTTTTAAATGCACCAGGATAAATACAGGTAACTTGAATTTTTCCTGAGGACTCTAATCTCAAGCCCTCAGAAATAGCTCTAACAGCATATTTTGTTCCAGAATATACTGCGCTTCCAGGCATTACTCTTTTTCCAGCTACTGAAGAAATATTAATAATTTGACCAGATTCTCTTTCGATCATATGCGAATAAACAGAATCGATACCATACAAAACACCTTTAATGTTAACGTCAATCATATGATCCCACTCATCAGTTCTTCCTTTTGCAAGAAGTGACAATGGCATGATTCCTGCGTTATTGACTAATGAATCAATTTTTCCAAATTTTTCAATGCCATGATTGGCCAAACCATGCATTTGTTCTTTAGAGGTTACATCAGTTACTTTATAAGAAGCAGAATCAACTCCTAATTCATCGCAAAGTTCTTTTAGTTTCTCTTCTCTTCGAGCGCCAAGGACTACTTTGGCTCCAAGGTCTACACACATCTTTGCAGCCTCCCTTCCAAATCCTGAACTTGCACCAGTGATCATGACCACCCTATCTTTTAAATCATTCATTTACTCTCTCCCTAAAATTTCATGGGTTTTATAATAACCTATTAATCTTTTTTTCCATTTTTCAGTATAACTATTGAACTCTTTGCTATTAACCAAAAATTCTTTAAAAAGAAGGTCTCTATCAACCATCAAGATTGCAATGGACTCTATGTTAGTTTTATACATAACATTATGAGCATTTGCATATGCTGCGCCTTGTAAAAAATAATCTTCTATCCAATCTTTCCGTTTAATTTTCTTTGCAGTTTTAAAATCTATGATGGTAGGTTTACCTCGAAAAATACCTATACAGTCTGCCGTTCCTGCATATAAACCATCTAAAACTAAACCAGATTCAAGACCCCACACTTCATCTATATCACCTAAGCAGTCACAAATAAAACGTTTGGCAATTTGATGAGCAAGCATCCCCATTTTATCGTCTGTGAATTGCTCCCACTCTTTACCATAAAGATAATTCTCAATTGCTAAATGCACAGCAGTGCCTATTGTTGTAGCCTCGTCAACTACTGCTTTTGCTGTTTTGGGGCCAACTCTCCTTTTCCATGCATCAATTCCAGAGTGATCTCCTGTTGCAGATAAAATTGTTGTTACCGAAGGAACCAAATTAGATAGTGAATCCTGATAATATCTCACATCATTTTTTTCTACTCTTGTGAGTTCTGGATATTGGTATAGATTTGTAATCATTATCTATTTAATTGAAGCGCCACCATCAACTGAAATAATCTGACCAGTAATAAAAGATGCTCGATCTGATAAAAGAAATGAGACTAATTCTCCAATTTCTTCTGGCTCGCCGATTCTGTGAAACAGAGATGATTTTTCAAGCATTTCTTTAGCTTTAGGTTCAGCTTTAAAATATTCTCTTACACCAGGTGTATTTATTGTCCCCGGTGATACAGCATTGACTCTAATATTATTTCTAGCAATCTCCTTTGCAACTGATTGAGTTAAATTATTTACCGCTGCCTTGCTTGCGGCATATATTGAATTAAATGCATACCCTTTTATAGCAGAGTTAGAAGAAATATTTACAACTGAGGCTGAAATTGCTTGCTGCTTTAAAAATCTTATTTCCGCTTGGAGGCATTTCCATAGGGAAGTAAAGGTTAAATCAAGTGTTGCTTGAACATCTTCAAGAGAATAGCTCTCAACTGGTCCAATGCCTTTTGAAGAAGCAGCATTATTACAAATACAATCAATCTTATTAAATTTCAAAACTCCAAATTCAAGCATGGATTCAATCTCATCTAACTTAGTAAGATCTGCTTGGAAACTATATGCAGTATTTGGAAATTTAGCATTAATTTCTTCAGCTACATTTTCTGATGATTGCTTATTAAGATCAACAACAATAACCTTTGATCCTTTTGATGCAAGGTTCTTAGCAATGCCCTCTCCGATACCTTGACCAGCACCAGTAACTAGAGAAACTTTATTATCTAAATCCATCACGCTACATTAAGTTTATTTCTTAAAAAATCGAGGATGTAATTATAAGTTTTCATTTTATCAATTTCATTAAGAGTTTCATGCCTGGCTTCGTTAACAAGATAAAGCTCTGATTTGCAATTATATTCTTTTAGGCATTCGTGCAATTTGACCGCTCCTGTACCCATATTACTCACAGGATCTTGAGTACCAGAAAAAACTAGTAAAGGAATTTCTTTATTTAATAATTCTAAATTTGCTTTTTTAAAAACTTCTCCAGTTCCATTAATTACATCAGACAATAATTTATTTGAAACTATAAAACCACATAGAGGATCTTCTGTATAATTTTTTACACTTAATTTATCTCGTGTAAGCCAGTCATTAGAGGTTATTGCATCTTTAAATCTTGCATTAAAACCACCGAAAATGATTTTATGTAAAAGTTTACTGTAGCCCTCTTTTCCAAGTCTTAAGATTTCAAATTTTAATACTATTTTTAGCATTGTCTCTGATATATTTGGATAGTTTGATCCAGATATTAAAGCTGCATTAAATAAAGATTCTTTTTGTAAGGCTGCCAAAGCAATCCATGAACCCATGCTATGGCCTAATAAAATTTTTGGAATTTTAGGGAATAGCCTATTAGTTTCCTCATGAACTCTAATTAAATCCATAACAACTAACTCCCACCCATTATCTTTATCAAAAAAACCAATCTTGCTATCAATAATCCTCTCGCCATGACCTCTATGATCATATATTGCTACGTGAAAACCATGTTGGTTTAAATAGTTTATAAAATTTACATATCTCCCCTTGTGCTCAGCCATTCCATGAGAAATTTGGATCAAACCAAAGGCTTCTTTCGTTTTTGAATGGTGAAGATCAAATTGCAGATTTGAATCAGATTTTGTATCTAATGATATTTTTTCCATAAGTCTATAAAATAACATGTAATCAAGGAAAGACATGCAAGATATATATATTTCAGGGACTGGAATGTGGACCCCACCTCACAAGATATCTAATGATGAGCTTGTAAAATCGTTTAATACATATGTTGAGCTATACAACTCAGAACATTCGGATAAGATTTCCGAGGGATCCTTGAAAGCATTAGAGCCCTCCTCAAGTGAATTTATTGTCAAAGCATCGGGAATCAAAAATCGATATGTTGTAGAAAAAGAGTCTTTACTTGATCCAACTCGCATGAAACCTAAAATTGAGGCCAGAAGTGATGATCAATTATCATTTTCTGCAGAAGTTAGCGTTATAGCAGCTAAAGAGGCGTTAAAAAATGCAAATTTAGAAGCTAAAGACGTAGATGCGGTTATTGTTT
>QOPC01000012.1 GCA_003331545.1 SAR86 cluster bacterium | reverse complement strand
CTTGCATTTTCCCATCATTAAATATTTATGCAATGGAGATTGATTATTTAACCTTAAAACTTTAAGATCATTCGTCTCGGGGTATAGCGCAGTCTGGTAGCGCACTCGCTTTGGGAGCGAGTGGTCGTAAGTTCGAATCTTACTACCCCGACCAGTGCGCCTGTAGCTCAGTTGGATAGAGCAACGGTTTTCTAAACCGTGGGTCAGGAGTTCGAATCTCTTCAGGCGCGCCACTTCTATCAACCTTAAGCTCCTTAGATGTAATACTTTTAAAACCTAAATGTACTGGCCGAACATATAGTAAAATATGAACAAAGTTATTATGAATATGTAAATTCTATTTTTAGTTTTCTTTTTCATCAATAAATTAGGAGATTATTAAAGTAAATATATATTGAATTAGTCCAATGAATAAAAATTTTTTCAAAGTAGCAGCTTTTTATACTTTTACAGACCTATCAAATTTAGGAGAGCTGCAAAAGACATTCATCAACTTTCTTAAAAAAGAAGATATCAAGGGTTCCGTTCTCTTGGCTTGCGAGGGAATCAATGGAACAGTCGCTGGAACAAAAGCTGGCATAGAGAATTTTAAAAATTTTCTTAAATCCAATGATCTTTATAATTCGCATAACTTCAAAACTTCTTTTTGTGCAGATCATCCATTTCCTCGCCTTAAAGTTAAATTAAAAAATGAAATAGTTAGTCTTGGTAACGAGTTAGCAGATCCAGCAAAAATTGTCGGCGAATATGTACAACCTGAAGATTGGAACAAATTGATCTCTCAGGATGATGTGTTAGTTCTAGATACCAGAAATAATTATGAATTTTCTATTGGTACCTTTAAAGAATCTATACATCCAGAGACCACAAATTTTAGAGAGTTTCCTGAGTGGCTTGAGGACCTTGAGTCCTCTGGGATTAATAAAAATAAAAAAGTAGCCATGTTTTGTACAGGAGGTATCCGTTGCGAAAAAGCATCCTCTTTAATGAAGAAAAAAGGATTCAAAAATATATATCACCTTCAAGGTGGAATTTTAAACTATATGGAAAAAGTGCAAGCAGAAGATTCATTATGGGAAGGAGAATGTTTTGTGTTCGATGATCGGGTAGCCTTGAATCACAATCTAGAGGTTGGCTCTTATGATATGTGTCATGGTTGCAGAATGCCTATAACAGATGCCAATAAACTTGAGAAAGAGTATGTTAAGGGAGTGAGTTGCTCAAAATGTTTTTATGAAAAAACATTTGATCAAAAAAAACGTTATGCAGATCGTCAAAAACAGGTTGATTTAGCAAAGCTAAGAAACGAAAAACATATTGGGGCGATTGTACAATCAAGCAAAAAATGACCTTGCCAATACTCTATAGCTTTAGACGGTGTCCATATGCAATGCGGGCGCGAATGGCATTGATTTTAGCATCACAAAAATGTGAGTTAAGAGAAATTCTACTTAAAAATAAACCCGATGAAATGTTAAAAATTTCACCCAAAGGCACTGTTCCGGTTTTGCAACTTCCAGATAAAGTCTTGGATGAAAGCTTGGATATAATTTCATGGGCCTGCAAATCTTCTGTTTCCGATATGCACATTTATTCAAGAGTTGAAGAAGCCATGTCAGATGAGCTTATTCAGCTATTTGATTCAGAATTCAAATACCATCTTGATAGATACAAATATTCATCAAGGTATGGCGTTGAATCAAAAGAACATCAAAAGGAATGTAAAACTATCCTTAAGAATTTGGAGGTCATGATTAATCCAAATCCATGGATTTTTGGAAGACAGGTTAGTCTTTTGGACATTTCAATCCTTCCGTTTATCCGACAATGCAAAATTGCTAATCAGGATTGGTTTTTTGCGCAAAAATTTGTAAAAGTAATTGACCTGCTTAATTATTTTGAAAATGACGATTTGTTTATTCAAGCAATGCAAAAATATGACCTATGGGACCCTAAAAAGAATAATGGAAATATTTTTCCGTAGATTCTTATTTGCATCTATAATGTTTCGTTTCTTGGCGGGCGTAGCTCAGTTGGTTAGAGCGCTGGATTGTGGCTCCGGAGGCCGTGGGTTCGAACCCCATCGCTCGCCCCATTTAAATTAAATTAGTAAAATGAGCAGTAAAATTAAAAAACTTAAAGATCTAGAACGTAAGCTGACTGTTTCGGTTCCTGTGGAAGATTACGACAAAAAATATGGCAGCAAATTATCAAAGATTAAATCAACAGCAAAACTTGATGGATTTAGAAAAGGTAATGTTCCTGACGATGTCCTAAGGCAACGTTATGGGGATTCTATTCACTACGAAGTTTTAAATGAGTTAATTCAAGAAAGTTATCCGAAGGAACTTCAGGAACAAGACATAAAACCTGCCTCATCTCCAGCAATCAATATTGAGAGTGAGGAGCCAACAAAGCCTATTTCATATTCAGCAGTGTTTGAGGTCTTTCCAGAAATTAAACCGAAAATTTCCCGCTGGAAGAGCTTTGAAAAATCTGAGATAACACTAGATGATTCTGATATAGATCTTGCAATTAACGACATATCAGAAAGATATTGTGTTTGGAATAAAGTCGATAGAGAAGCTGCAAAAGATGATCAAGTGATAATTGATTTTGAAGGCAAGATAGATGGTGATCCTTTCGAAGGCAATGAATCCAAAGACTTCAAACTTATCCTTGGATCCAAATCAATGATTCCAGGATTTGAAGATAACTTAGTTGGTAAGAAATCTAAAGAAAGCTTTTCTTTTAGAACTAATTTCCCTGAAGACTATTTTAAAAAAGATCTTGCTGGCAAAGAGACAGAATTCTTTATAACACTCCATGAAGTTCAAGAAATGAAGAAAGCAGCCATCGATAAGGAACTTTTTGAGAAACTTGCAATGGAAGATGTTACTGATGAGCAAACTTTTCGAGCAGAAATCAAAAAACGAATGGATGGCGAGATAAGTCAACAGGAAAAATCTCTCACCAAAGAATCTATCTATGAAACACTTCTTCAAAGCAATGATTTTAAAGTACCAAATGCTACAGTTAATGAGCAGGCAGAGCTTATGAGAAAAGACTCTCTCATGCGGATGGGTCAAACAGTTGAGAACGCAGCAGATGACCTTTTTCCTGTAGAGGATTTTTTAGAAAATGCCAAGAAAAGAGTCAGATTAGATCTCTTATTTTCGGCATTAGTACAAAAATATGAGCTTGAAATTAAAGAAGACGATTTAAATCATTTTATAGATGATGAGGCTCAAAAATATAAAGACGCTGAACAATTTAAATCTTGGATTCAAAGTCAGCCTCAGCAATTAGACCAATATAGGATGGTCATTTTAGAAAACTTGCTTATTGAAAAATTAGATTCTGCCCTTAAATCAAAGGTAAAGGTGATAAAATTTTCTGACTTAGCAAATAAATAAATTATGGAAAAAATAAATTCTGGCCTAGTGCCAATGGTTGTAGAGCAGACTCCTCGTGGAGAACGAGCTTTTGATATATATTCACGCCTGCTAAAAGAAAGAATCATTTTCTTATCAGGACCCATTGATGACTACATTTCAAACCTAGTTGTAGCACAGCTTTTGTTCTTGGAATCTGAAAATCCTGAAAAAGATATTAGCATTTACATTAATTCACCTGGCGGAGTCATTTCCTCTGGGCTTGCCATATACGATACTATGCAGTTTATAGCTCCCAAAGTTTCAACATTATGTATCGGTCAAGCTGCTAGCATGGGATCGCTATTGCTTGCCGGGGGCGAAAAGGGTAAAAGGTTTGCTCTTACTAATTCTCGCATTATGATCCATCAACCTTTGGGAGGTTTTCAGGGCCAAGCTTCAGATTTTGAGATACATGCAAAGGAGATGTTATTGGTCAAACAGAAAGTTAATGAAATTCTCTCTAAGCACACTGGCAAAACTTTAAAAAAGGTTGAACAAGATACTGACAGAGATAATTTCTTAAATGCAAAGGAAGCTATGAGCTATGGCATAATCGATGAGATATTAGAAAGCAGACCCACTTCAAATGGAAAATAAAGAAAACAATAAACTATCCTGTACCTTTTGTGGCAAGGGGCAAGAGGATGTTCGAAAGCTAATTGCTGGCCCAAGTGTTTATATTTGCGATGAATGTGTTGATCTATGTAACGATATTATAGAAGAAGAGGTCAAGGCTGATGATGAAGATGTTATTGATGCATTGCCATCTCCACTTGAAATATTTAAACAACTTGATGATTACGTCATTGGTCAAGAAAAAGCCAAAAAAACACTTTCAGTCGCCGTTTACAATCATTACAAACGCCTTCGATCAAATGCTAAAAAAGATGAGATCGAACTCCAAAAAAGTAATGTATTATTGCTTGGACCTACTGGAAGTGGTAAGACCCTTTTAGCTCAAACTTTAGCAAGAGTGTTAAATGTTCCTTTTACCATCGCAGATGCGACAACTCTTACTGAGGCAGGTTATGTAGGAGAGGATGTCGAAAACATTATTCAGAAGCTTCTCCAAAAATGTGATTATGATCCTGATAAAGCTGCTTTAGGAATTGTGTACATTGATGAGATCGATAAGATCGCTCGTAAATCTGATAATCCTTCAATTACCAGGGATGTATCAGGTGAGGGTGTTCAACAAGCTTTGTTAAAATTAATCGAAGGAACAGTTGCTTCTATCCCCCCGCAAGGCGGCAGAAAACATCCTCAACAAGAGTTTATACAAATTGATACTTCTAATATATTATTTATTTGTGGCGGGGCCTTCTCAGGAATTGATGAGGTCATAAAGCACCGCACAGATAATTCTGGCATTGGTTTTGGTGCTGCCGTAAAAGATACCACCAAATCCATTTCTTCAGTAGTTGATACATTAGAGCCTGAGGATCTAGTTAAATTTGGCCTTATTCCTGAATTTGTAGGCAGACTTCCAGTTATTTCAACTTTGCATGAATTAGATGAAGATGCATTGGTTAGAATCTTGCAGGAACCAAAAAATGCATTAGTTAATCAATACAAATATCTATTTGATATCGATGAGGTTGAGCTAGACTTTAGAACCGAAGCATTACTTGAAATTGCTAAAAAAGCTTTGCAAAGAAAAACTGGAGCCAGGGGTCTAAGATCAATCATGGAAGAACTGTTGATGGATACAATGTTCGAACTTCCAAACGTAGATTTAGAAAAAGTTATCGTTGATGAGAATTCTGTATTACATTCAACTGATCCAATTAAGGTTTACAAATCACCTAAGAAAAAATCATCCTCTGCTGGTTGAATTTAATTAATTCTCCCTCATTATATTTATATGGCTAATATTAAATATGATCTCCCGTTAATACCATTAAGAGACGTTGTTGTCTTTCCTGGTGTTGTTTCAACCCTTTTTGTTGGACGCAATAAATCCATCCATGCATTGAATGCTGCCATGGCCAGCGAAAAGAAAATCATTCTTGCAGCGCAAAAAGATGGCTCTTTGGATGCACCTCTATTTGATGATCTATTTAAGGTCGCCACTATTGCAAATATCTTACAATTGATAAAGCTTCCCGATGGAACCGTCAAGGTACTCGTTGAGGGTTCTCACAGGGCGCAAATGGAGTCTCTTGAATCAGATACAAAATATTCTAAAGTAAGAGTTAGTCTAATTGCTGAATCAAAAATTGATTCTAAGGATGCAGAAAATCTATCAAGCTTCATTAAAGCTAAGTTTCATGATTATATAAAAATCACTAAAAAAATTGCTCCAGAAGTTCTTGCATCTATAGATGCGCTAGACGATTTGTCTAGAATTATAGATTCAATCGCTGGACATCTGCCAATGGAAATAAAACAAAAACAGGAAATTCTTGAAACAGCAGATTTTCAGTTAAGGGCAGAAGTTTTGATAGCTTTTATAGAATCCCAGCTTGATGTTATGGATGTCGATAAAAGAATTCGAAATAGAGTAAAAGGTCAGATGGAGAAGTCTCAAAGAGAATATTACTTAAATGAGCAAATCAAAGCTGCTCAAAAAGAGTTAGGGGACATTAGTGATGATGGCGATGAAATTTCTCAGTTAGAAGAAAATATTGCTAAAGCTGGCATGTCAAAAGAGGCACTAAAAAAAGCAAATAATGAATTCAATAAATTTAAGCAAATGTCTCCTATGTCTGCTGAAGCATCTGTGGTGCGTTCATATTTAGATTGGCTAACAGCCATCCCATGGAAAAAAAGAAGCAAGGTTAAATCCAATTTATCTTCTGCTATCGAAATACTAGATGAGGATCATTTTGGTTTGGATGAGGTTAAGGAGAGAATACTTGAATATCTAGCTGTGCAACAAAGGGTAAAAAAATTAAAAGCTCCAGTTCTATGTTTGGTAGGCCCGCCAGGAGTTGGTAAAACGTCCCTTGGAAAATCCATTGCTCGCGCAACCAACAGGAAGTTTGCCAGAATGTCTTTGGGTGGTGTTCGAGATGAAGCTGAAATAAGAGGTCACAGGAGAACATACATAGGATCTATGCCTGGAAAAATAATCCAAAAACTTTCCAAGGTTGAAGTTAAAAATCCCCTATTTTTACTTGATGAGATTGATAAAATGGGAATGGATCACAGGGGCGATCCAGCATCAGGATTGTTAGAAGTTTTAGATCCTGAGCAAAATAATACTTTTTCTGATCATTACTTAGAAGTTGATTTTGATCTTTCTGAAGTAATGTTTGTGTGTACTGCAAATAGCTTAAATATTCCAGGACCATTACTAGATCGGATGGAAATTATAAGACTTCCAGGCTACATAGAGGATGAAAAATTAAATATAGCTAAGCAATATCTCATCCCAAAACAACTAGAAAGAAATGGGCTAGCAAATGATGAAGTTAACCTTAATGATAAATCTATTTTAGATATAGTCAGATACTACACAAGAGAAGCAGGAGTAAGAGGGCTTGAGAGACAAATTGCTAAAATATTTAGAAAATCAGTTAAAGAGCGAGTCCTTGCTGACGCAAAAAAAACCAGTCCCTCTATTAAAATCACAACAAAAAATTTAGAAAAATATTGCGGGGTACCAAAATTTAAATTTGGTGAGGCTGATGTTGAAGATATTGTAGGTAAGGTTGCAGGTTTGGCATGGACAGAAGTTGGCGGTGAACTTTTAACTATTGAATCTTCATATGTTCCCGGAAAAGGCCAGGTAATTAAAACAGGTTCTTTAGGTGATGTGATGCAAGAATCAATTCAAGCAGCATTAACAGTTGTGAGATCAAGATCTGATAAATTGGGAATACCAAATAATTTTTATGAAAAATATGATATGCACATTCATGTTCCAGACGGCGCAACTCCGAAAGATGGCCCAAGTGCAGGTGTTGGCATGTGCATAGCCATGATTTCTGTATTTACAGGAATTCCGGTTCGCTCAGACACTGCCATGACGGGTGAGATTACTCTGCATGGTCAGGTGACTAAAATTGGTGGCTTAAAAGAGAAACTTCTAGCAGCTAAACGTGGCGGCATCAAAAGGGTGATCATCCCTGAAGAAAACGAAGCCGATTTAAGAGAGATACCCTCTCAAATTACTCATGCCCTTGAGATACTTCCAGTTCGTTGGGTTGATGAGGCAATTTCCCTGGCTCTTACCGCAGAGCCAAAACCTTCAAAAAGTAAAGCTAGTTCTAAAAACCTCGCCAAACCAAAACCTTCGAGAGCTGGATCAAGTTCTAGAAACCCCCATTAGAAAGGGTTTTAAAGCTTGACATTTCATCCATGATAGCATTTGATAGGCTTAAGTATTTTAATTAACCAGAGGAGAATTCAATGAATAAATCAGACTTAGTAGATGCAGTTGCTTCATCAGCAGACGTAACCAAGGCTTCAGCAGGAAGAGCTGTCGATGCGGTTTTAGATTCAATCGGTGATGCATTAGGTAATGGGGACACAGTTTCACTTGTAGGTTTTGGAACTTTTTCAGTTAGACACAGAGCTGCTAGAGAAGGAAGAAACCCACAAACAGGTGCTTCAATGCATATTGCAGCTTCAAAAGTTCCAGGCTTTAAAGCTGGTAAAGGATTAAAAGATAAAGTAAAAAACTCTTAATTAACTTTAGATTTAAAAGTCTTTAAAAATAGGGTGCATAAGCACCCTTTTTTTATGTATCATGATTAGCTTTTAAAAGGATATATTTCTCATGCTAGAGTCAGTCAGAAACTTTTTATCGGGCAAAAGGGTCATAGTTATAGCTATTCTGCTTGCTATCCCATTTGTTTTTTTTGGCTCGACTTCATTTGGAACAACCTTCATAAGTTTTGGAACGGTAAATGGCGAGACCGTATCTCAAATGGATGTAAACATTGCTACCAGCCAAGTAAGTCAACGTCTTCAATCTATGTATGGTGAGGATTTTTCTTTGGACGATTTAGATGAAGAGGTTTCAATGGGCTTAATTAAGAATGAGGTCATTAACAATAAAACACTTTTATCTCATGCAAGAAAACTTGGACTTATAGTTTCTGAAAAAAAAGCTAAGCAGGAAATTATTAACATAGATGGTTTTCAAGGCGAGAATGGTTTTGATCAAACCATCTTTGAGTCTACCATCAGATCAAATGGGTGGACTCCAGAGGAGTACATAAATCTCGTAAGAGAAACTATTTCTTTGGATAGTCTTGTATCAGCAATGGGCGTGACAGCTTTTCCAATAAAAAGTGATATGGAAGCTATTGCAATATTGCTGGAGACCTCTAGAGACATTGATTTTATTAAAGTTGACAAAAATCTGTTGATTGAACAACAGAAAGCTTCTCTTGAAGAGGGCCAAGAATTTTTTAATAACAATCCATTTTTATTTCTCTCAAAAGAACTTAGAGATTTTTCATATCTTGTTCTCAACTATGAAGCCTATAAAGAACAGGTTGAAGTGCCAGATAATTTTATAGATGAAGCATATGCAGATTATTTAAATAATTCACAAGGCCAATTACAAAACAGAATTTCCCATTTGATGATAGAAAAAGTAAATTACGAGAGCTCTACTCAAGCATATGAAAAGATTGACTCAATTTATGAAAAAATTTCATCAAAAGAAATCACTTTTGAAGATGCGGTATCAGCATCAAGCGATGATCTTGCATCGAAGGATTCTGGTGGGGATTTAGGCTTGTCATCTGGTAATGCCTTTCCAGATGAGTTTGAGAATGCAATTTTATCAATGAAACTTAATGCTATTAGCCCTGTCATAGAGCTTGAAGATTCTTTTCATATACTCAAATTAACAGAAGTTATTAAGCCAACAATTAAAACTAAGTCAGATGTCTCAAAAGAATTACTTGATGAGTTAATTGACGCAGAGGCACTAGCCTTGATGCAGGATGATTTTTTAAAATTAGAGTCATTGGTATTAGAGGGATTAACTTTAGTCAACTTGGCTGATTCAATAAATGCTCCGATTCAAGTTACTGGCTTAAAGGATATTGAGGGAATTCAGTTAGACGGGTTCACTGAAATTAATTCATCAGAATTATTCGATTCTTCAGTTTTACCTAACAAAATTGAAATTTTCGAAGGTGACGAAAGTTACGCGTTTGTAATGATGACTCAATCAATACAACCAGCTGTTCAAAATTTTGTCGATGTTGCTGAGTTAGCAATTGCCGAAGTGCGAATTAAAAAAGCTAACACAGCTATCAATGATTTTTCTAAAAATGCAGAGAGTTCTTTAAGTGGAGAAAAAATGATCCCAAACATCGAAGGCTTTTCGCAAGAAAGTTTTAAAGATGTAAAAAGGTTCTCTTCATTGCTGCCCTCAGAGATAATTACCTCTATATTTGAGTCGTCTATTGGAACCTTGGTTTCCACAGAAGCTTTTAATGGAGATCGTTATTGGGCAAAGTCATTAAAGGAAACTACTCCAAGCATTGATGAGGTAGGCGACTCTATAGAGCAATATCAAGCCTTTTATGAGGATGGCTTAAATCAGCAATTTTCAGGTTTTATTGATGCAGCATTTAAAAAAGATCAAAGCGTTCGTCTAGAAAATTTTAATTCTAATTAATCTGTATATTCCTCTATGGACATTGCAGCTGTATTGAAGCCACCATCTACATAGGTTATCTCACCCGTTATACCACTGGCCAAATCAGAGCATAAAAACGCGGCAACATTTCCAACTTCCAAAGTAGTTACAGCTCTTCTGAGGGGAGCTCTATTAGCATAGTTTGTTAACATTTTTCTAAAATTCTTTACACCCATTGCAGCAAGCGTTTTGATTGGGCCAGCTGATATAGCATTTACCCTTATGCCATCTGGTCCCATAGCAGCAGCTAGAAATCTTGTATTGGCTTCTAAGCTTGCCTTTGCCAGACCCATAACGTTGTAGTTAGGCAAAGACTGCATAGACCCTAAATAAGTAAGAGTTAATAAAGCTGCATTTTCGTTTAACATTGGTCTAGCTCCCTTTGCCATGGCTGTAAAGCTATAGGAGCTAATATCATGTGCTATTTGAAAACCCTCTCTTGTTGCTGAGTCTAAAAAATTTCCTTCAAGCTCGTTTGCAGGAGCAAACCCAATTGAATGAACAAAACCATCAAATGATTTCCAATCCTTTGAAAGTTCCTTATACATTTTCTTGATGCTTTCATCAGATGCAACGTCACATTCATATAAAAGATTTGAGCCTAGCTCATTAGCAATTTTTTCTACATTTCCTTTTAACCTCTCACTTTGAAAAGTGAAGGCCAATTCTGCTCCTTGATTTTTCATGGCTTGAGCAATTCCTGCAGCAATGGAGTGCTTATTTGCAAGCCCTGCAATGAGAATTTTTTTGTTTTCTAGCATTTTGATTTTTTTAACATCATTATATCTCATCTTACAAAAGCTTTTTATTAATTGATCGATTCAAACCAAAACAATAAATGAGTATAAATTTAAAACATATATCACTATTATCTATAAATTAAAATTATAAATATAAATAATTTGCATATTATCCAATTTACAATCATTATAGTTAAATACGATTTTTAAAATATTGGGGAAAAACATGAAAAATTTAAAATTTAATTCGTTGATGACTTTGCTGATAATTCCACTTGGAGTGTCTTCAGTATTTGCTCAGGATAACGAAGCAGCAGATTTAGAAGAGGTAGTTGTAACAGGAAGTAGGATTCAGAATCCAAATATAGTTAGCTCATCTCAAGTTCAGGTTGTTGATGCAGCCGATATTGAAAATAGAGGAGCTATTAGAATTGAAGAAGTGCTTAACGATCTCCCTCAGCTTGCTCCTGGTCAAGTGGCTCAAACAGCAAATGGCTCCAACGGAACAGCAACTGCAAATTTAAGAAATCTAGGATGCTCCAGAACCCTTGTTTTAATAAACGGAAAACGA
The DNA here is from genome assembly GCA_003331545.1 of SAR86 cluster bacterium. Lineage (GTDB taxonomy): Bacteria > Pseudomonadota > Gammaproteobacteria > Magnimaribacterales > D2472 > D2472. Next base: position 15,935 of record QOPC01000012.1, on the reverse strand, counting down.
ATGGCGCCGGGAACAGCTACAGGAGCAAGTTGCGCTGATATTTCACAAGTACCAGCCCTTTTGATTAAACGAGTTGAAGTTCTTACTGGTGGAGCTTCATCTGTATATGGCTCTGATGCAATAGCTGGTGTCGTTAATTTTATATTAGATGATGAATTTGAAGGATTCAAAGCTAGCGTTACAAACTCCTTTTATACTCATGAAAATGATAATAATAAATTAAGAGCTCTCCATGATACCTATGGTTATAAGAAAGCTCCATCAAGTGTTACTGAGGGCGATTCAGTTAAGATGTCTATTGCTTTCGGGGGCTCAATAAATGACGGTCAGGGACACATAACTGGATTTTTAGAACATGTAAATACGGATCCAATACTTCAGGGTGCATATGATGGTGGTGCATGTGCTTTAAGTGGTGGCGATGCCAGATGTGGTGGTTCTTCCACAATTCCCCCTGGACGTTGGTATGATTTTGGTTACAAAAATGCTGGATATACACCAATCAACACTTCGGTGTCAGATTATGGATTTGATTATAAACTTCTTGGAGATGAGTTTGTAGACAGAGCTGGACAACTATATAACTACAACCCAACAAATCATTATCAAAGACCTCAAGATAAAATAAATGCTGGATTCTTTTCAAAATACTCTATCACTGATAATGACGAAGTGTATGCGGACGTAAGATATACAAAAAATAAATCTCCATCTCAAATTGCTTACTCTGGAACCTTTGGTGACTTGAGATCTGTTCCTTGTTATAACGCTAACTTTTCCCAACAAATTTATAATGCTGTATGCGGAAACTGGACTGGCATGGGTGGAAGTTATGCGCCAAACTTTGCAACCGGTGCTGAAGCCCTTGCATATATATCATCTTTAGATGGCCAAGTTGCAGATGGATCAATTCTTGGTTATAGCGCTCCAATTAGAAGTCTAAAAAGAAATGTAGAAGGCGGTCCTAGAAAATATACTCAATCATATACAAATATTACTGCTTCTGTTGGAATGAGAGGCGATATAAATGATGACTGGAGATATGATATTTCATATCAAACCTCTCAAGTTGATTATTCACAAGAGATACAAAATGATCTTTCTGTTACAAAGCTTCTTAGGGCTACAAATGTAATAAATGTTGCTGGTGTGCCAACTTGTGTCTCTAAACTTAATGGGACTGATGATAATTGTATTCCCTATAATCTATTTTCTGGAGGACTTCCAAGAGATGGAGGCATTCAAGCAATCTGGGATGCTAATCCTGCAATTCAAACATATATGGCGATACCCAACTTTATTCTTGGAGATTCTAGTGAAACCATTTTCCAAGCATTTATTGAAGGAACAACCTCTTTTTCTATACCTGGGGCGCCAAGTCCAGTAAGTATGGTAGTTGGATATGAATCAAGAGAGCTTGAATCGGATTACAGACCAGATGCTTCTTCTCAAGCGGCCGATAGAACTGGTGCAGGTGGACCAATTGTGGCTTTGGCTGGAAAATATGATGTAAAAGAATACTTTTTTGAATTTGGTATACCTGTTACAGAGTCTTTAAATTTAGAAGCAGGTATGAGATTTGCTGATTACTCTACTGATAACGATACAGATGCATTTAAAATAGGTGCTTTTTATCAACTTAATGATGAGCTTTCTTTCAGAGGCACATTACAAACTGCCACTAGGCACGGTTCTATTACAGAGCTTTATAGGGGACAAGGCGCAAGTTTAACTGATTTAGATCCAGATCCTTGTGGAACAAATCCTGAGTCTGGCGCAGCACCTTCAGCTACTCAAGCTCAGTGTGCCAACACAGGGCTTGCTGCTTCTATGTATGGTTCAGATTTAAAATCTCCGGCTGATCAGTACAATATTTTAACTGGTGGAAATCCTAACTTAAGGCCTGAAGAATCAGAATCAACAACTATTGGGGTAGTTTGGACGCCATCAAGCATGGATGGATTAACTGTTACTTTGGATTATTTTGATATCCTGGTTGAAGATAGGATAGGTACTATTCCGGCTCAAACTTCTTTAGATAAGTGTCTTGCAACTGGCAACACAACATTCTGCAGTTTGATCGAACGTGATCCAGTTATGGGAAGTTTGTGGGTATCACCTGGAAGGATTATAACAACAAATACAAATGTTGCTGAGACTTCCACTTCAGGCTTTGACATAATTTTTGATTATGTTCTAGATACTGGCATTGGCCCAATTGGGCTGAAGGGAATTTCAACAATTGTTGATTCAGATACTCTCATAGTTCTTCCTGGAGAGCCTGAATTAGAGTGTGCAGGCAAATATGGCTCATCATGTGGTAAAAATCCTGTACCTGAATTTTCAGGAAATTATTCTGCAGAGCTTTCAAAAGGAAATTTTGATTACACGTTAGGACTCAGATATTTAGGCGAAACTGATACATTGAATAGCGACAATATAGACTTTGATGCAAAAACCTATGTTGATGCAACTGTAAAATATTCCATGAATGAGAATATTTCATTCAGCCTAGGTGCAAGCAATTTATTTGATGAAGATCCTGTGTATACATCAAGTGCGGGTACTGCTCCAGGCAATGGAAATACATTCCCGGGCTATTTCGATGCACTTGGTACTTATGTATTTTTGAATATTTCAGTGCAATACTAGTAAAAAGATATATTTTTATTCAAAGGGGTGCTTTCACCCCTTTTTTTTACAATGTAAATAGACATAAAAATAAATTGACTTTTTGCAACAAAAAAGTGACAATTTCGCCAATTAACAAACTTTTAGGGAGTTTATATGTCACATTTGTTTAAATTTTCGTTGATCGCAGTCCTATCACTGGGATTAATGCCGAATCACACTTTTGCTCAAGATGAAGATGCTGACGAAGTTGAAGAAGTTATTATTACTGGCTCAAGGATTAAAAGATCTAACCTCGACAGCTCAAAACCTTTAGAAATTATTTCTGAAGAAGCTATTGAGAGAACTGGTCTTAATAACATCGGAGATGTTCTTCAAAACATCACATCGTCTGATGGATCAGGTATCCGACCTGTCAGTACCTCAACAAATGCAGGTGTTGGAGCCAATGAAATATCATTAAGAAATCTCGGTGCAGGGAGAACTTTGGTCCTTGTTGATGGAAGAAGGTGGGCAACTGATGCTTATGGTGCAGTTGATATGAACACTATTCCCGTTTCAATTATCAGTAGAGTTGAAATTCTTAAAGATGGAGCTTCTTCTATATATGGTTCTGATGCTGTTGCAGGTGTTATTAACGTCATCACGAAAAAAGAATATGACGGCTTCTCTGTTAGCGCTTCTCAAGGTGAGTATGACGCTGGATACGGGGGTAACAATCAAATAGATCTCCTATTTGGCGCTTCAAGTGAAAAGGCAAGTTCCCTATTTAACTTCTCTTTTTCAAGTCAAGAAGGCATATTTGGAGGAGAAATACCTAGAGCTGCCATCCCATGGCAAGGTTGTACTAACCCTCCAGGATCTGGAACTGGACCAGAGAACAGTCCCACAAATTTAGGTCCAAACAATGCACAAAATGCTGGCTTTGGTAACTTTACTCCAGATACAAGCATCGGTGTTTGTGGTTCGTCTAGATCAGCATATGGTAGATTTTTTACATCTCTAGGACAGAAATCATTGATTCCAGGCCAAGCTGGTACTGATCTTTCTCACTTTAGACCTTTTACTGCAGCTGCTATGTATAACTACGCTCCAATTAACCATGTTCAACTTCCTGTTGAAAGATGGGGTGCCTATAACTACTCATCATTTGATATTTCAGACAACGTGACAGCTTCTGTTCAATTTACTTATACGCAAGTAAAAGCTACAAATATGATAGCCCAGGTTCCCATGACTGTTGAGCCTAGCTCAGGACCTCAATGGCAGATTCCTTATAGTGCTGATAGTGTATTTAATGTCTTTAACGAAGAGATTTCACACTGGAGATACAGATCTGTTCCTTTTGGACCAAGAAAAAATCAATTTGATAATGATATTTTTGGTGTCAGGTTCTCTTTAGATGGAAACTTTGACATGAATGATAATACTTATTTTTGGTCAGTAGGGTATCAACAAAATGATGCATCTTACGATCAAACTGGTTACAACTACATTAATTTAGCCAATTTAAGAAATGCTGTTGGACCATCATTCAAACGTACAGATGGAACTTTTGGATGTGGAACTCCTTCAGATACAATTACCGGATGTGTACCATTCAACGCTTTTGGTGGACCAGACATGGGTCTATCAGCAGGTGTTATTACGCAAAATGTATATGATCAAATTGTTAAATATGTTGGATATACGCTGCAAGGCCAATCTGGATTTGATAGTGAAGATTTTTGGGCTGAGATATCAGGTCCTATGTTCGAAATGCCTTATGGTGTTGCTTACTTCGCTGCTGGATATGAAGTAAGAAACCAAGGTTATTATGAAAGACCAGATCCATTAGTTGCTGGTGGTTTATCATCAACAAATTTCCAAGAAGCAACCCGAGGTAAAACAGGCAGTGAGGAATTTTTTATTGAAATGAACTTCCCACTATTAAATGGCGTTGTTGGAGCCCAAGAACTTGAAATGACTCTTTCTGCTAGAAGTTCTGAATTTACATCTGGTGGTATTGTTGGTTCTGGATCAGTTGCAAATAGCCCTGGGGAGCCATCAACAACTGAAATTGGAATTAGATGGAGACCCATTGACGATGTACTGGTCAGATTTACTTCTGGTGAGACTTTCAGAGCTCCATCAGTTGGAACTCTCTATGCAGGTGCTAGTGAAAGCTTTCCATCTCTTGCTGATCCTTGTAATACTGTTAATTTTCCTCTTGCATCATCTGCAACACAAGCCAATTGTGTAGCTCAAGGTGTGCCTGCAGGTGGAGCACCCCAATTAGACTCTCAGTTAAGAGAGCTTAGAGGCGGTAACCCTAATTTACTTCCTGAAGAGGGAGAGAATATGACACTAGGCATCGTATATACACCAAGTCAGGTTGAGGGCTTAAGTATTGTATTGGACGCATGGCAAATAGAACTTGAAAACATTGTTTCTGTTATTTCTGCTTCTCAAACAATCAGCAGATGTTATGTCGAAAGTTCTGTTCAAGATGACGCATTTTGTTCATATGTTGTAAGAACTCCTTCAGGTTCTGTTCAAGAAATAAGACGTTCATCCATAAACGCAGCTGTACAAAATGTATCAGGTTATGATTTAGGATTGAGATACGAGTTTGATGTTGATAATTATGGTAGCTTTGTTACTGCTTTTGATATGACTTATTACACCAAAGATGAATTTGCACAAAGTGCTACTTCAACTCCTTCAGAGCGTTTTGGTTATTACGAAGGTGCTATGGATTGGAGGTGGAGAGCTAATGCTGGAATCCTTTGGTCGTATAACGATTTTACTACTTCTGTAGATTTTAGAATCCTTGATGATAACTGGGAAGACTGTTGGTTGAATTACTATTGGGGACTTGATGCTCAGTGTTCACATCCCGATAGCGGTAGTTACGGCTATGATGAAATTAAACGAACTGTATACACAGATATTCAAGTTAATTATGCTTATTCTGACACAGTAAACCTTTTCATTGGAGCTAGAAATGCTACTGGAGAAGAGCCTCCTTATGTTCAGGATTCATTTTCACATTCATTTGATATGGCCTATGATCTTCCTGGAGGAGCATTCTTCTACGGTGGATTTAAAATAGAACTATAAAGAGTTATCTTATTTAAAAGGGCCGGCTTACCGGCCCTTTTTTTATATATAATATTGCCATGAAAATAAATAATCTTGGTTTATTATTAGCACTTATATTGGTTGCTTGTAGTAAATCAATTTCTCCAGTTGATTCTTCAGTTGAAACTGGAGTGTTTCATTTTGGTAATGGATCAGAGCCTCAAGGAATAGATCCTCATATTGTTACAGGAGTGCCTGAACATCATATTTTAATTTCTTTATGTGAAGGCCTAACTATTCCTAATCCTAATAGTGGTGGAAATCTTCCCGGGGCTGCTAAGTCATGGACATTGAGTGATGATGGTAAAGAGTATATATTTTATCTAAATAAGGCTGCAAAGTGGTCTAATGGTGACCCAGTAACTGCTAGTGACTTTGTGTGGTCTTGGATGAGAATATTAACAGCTAGCCTAGGTTCTCAATATCCAGATATGCTTTATTACTTAGAAGGCGCTGAAGATTACCATACAGGGGTAACGAGTGATTTTGATGAGGTCGGTGTAAAAGCAATTGATAAATATACTTTAAAAGTTAATTTAAAAAATCCAACTCCATTTTTTATAGGCATGTTAAGTCACTACAGTACATGGCCTGTCCACAAAGACTCTGTTTTAAAGCATGGCGCAATAGATGATAGAAATGGTCAATGGACAAGACCTGGTAATTTTGTTTGTAATGGTCCATTTCAATTAAAATCTTGGGAGTTAAATAACAAAATTGTTGTAGAAAAGAATCCTTTTTATTGGGATGCTGAAAAAGTTAGTTTGAATGAAATGCATTTTTATCCTGTTTCTAATGTAATGACCGAAGATAGAATGTTTAGAGCAGGACAGTTGCATGTAACCTCAACATTACCTTCGCAGAAATGCCCAATCTACATTGAAGAAAATAATCCTGACTTAAGAATAGATCCATACATGGGTCAATATTTTTATAGATTGAATATCGATAATCCATCTTTAAAAGATGTAAGAGTTAGAAAAGCTTTAGCATTTTCAATTGATAGGAAACTTTTGGTAGAAAAAGTTACAAAATGTGGCCAAATTCCAGCATATTCTTTTACCCCTCCTGGTTCAAATGGATATCAACCAGATACTAAAATTCCATTCGATCCAAAATTAGCTAAAGAGCTTTTGAATGATGCAGGTTACTCTGAAGCTAACCCTTTTCCAAAACTTGAAATCTTGTTTAATACCAATGAAGATCATAGAAAATTAGCTTTAGCGATACAGCAAATGTGGCAACAGAATCTAGGTATCGAAGTTGAGCTTGTTAACCAAGATTGGAAAGTATACTTGAGTAGAGAGATGGTAGGAGATTTTCAAGTCTCACGTGCAGGTTGGATAGGAGATTATGAAGATCCTAATACTTTCCTTGATCTCATGAGGCCTAATAGAGGAAACAATAAGACGGGTTGGGAAGATGCTAACTATGATTCAATTGTAGAAAGAGCAAACTCAACTAATAATCAAACTCAAAGATATGAACTTCTGAAAGAAGCTGAGAGAATTCTTATTGATAATATGCCGATCATCCCTCTTTATACATATGTTCGATCTTATCAATTATCACCTGATGTAAAAGGTTACAATCCCCACATCTTAGATCATCATCATCCCAAGTTTATATATCTAGAAAGAGATTGATTCTTCATGATAGCAATTTTCCTTAAAAGAATCTTACTTGCTATACCGGTATTATTTGCAGTCGCTAGCATCACCTTTTTTTTAATAAAAATTGCACCTGGCGGACCCTTTGATGCTGATAAGGCAGTATCTCCTCAAGTATTAAAGAACCTTAACGAAGCATATAACTTAGATGCGTCTAATTGGGAGCAATACGTTGGTTATATGACTGGATTGATTCAGGGAAATTTAGGACCCTCATTTAGATTTCCAGGTAGATCTGTTACAGAAATGATTGCTACTGGGTTACCAGTTACTTTTGAATTAGCTTTTTATGCAATTTTAATTGCGTTGGTTATGGGCGTATTTTTAGGCGTGCTTGCAGCATTAAAAAGAAATACATTTTTAGATTTTATTCCAATGGCAATTGCAATGATTGGCATATGTGTTCCAACATTCCTAATGGGCCCTTTGTTGGTTTTAATTTTCGGAATCAATCTTGAATTACTTCCTGTATCTGGTTGGGGCCAATTGCCTGGAGACAAAATTTTACCATCTCTCACATTGGGATTTGCATATGCTGCATACATTGCCAGATTGAGTAGAGGTGGAATGTTAGAGGTGTTAAATCAGGACTTTATCAGAACAGCTAGGGCCAAGGGCCTTACTGAAAGAATGGTAGTAATAAAACATGCTATGCAAGGTGGCCTCATTCCAGTTGTATCATTTTTAGGACCTGCTATTGCTGGTTTGCTTGCAGGCTCATTTGTTGTTGAAACTATTTTTCAAATTCCAGGATTAGGAAGATTTTATGTTGAAGCAGCATTTAATCGAGACTACACAATGATCTTGGGAACCACAATATTTTTCTCGGCAATGATAGTTTTCTTTAACTTATTATCTGACCTTGCTGCTCTGTGGCTAAATCCAAGATCAAGAGATGCCTAATGAAAAATAATTCTTTGTGGTCAGATGCTTTATATAGATTAAGGAGGAATAGGGCTGCTATGTTGGGCGGCTTTGTTTTAATAATACTTGTAATTTGCGCCTTACTGGCTCCATGGATAGCTCCATACTCTTATTCATTTCAAGATTTAAATTTGGGTGCAAGCCCGCCATCATCAGACCATCTTTTAGGAACTGATATTTTAGGAAGAGATTTGTTAAGTAGAATTTTGTATGGTGCACGTATTTCATTATTAGTAGGATTTGTTGCAACTGGCGTTGCTCTTGTGATTGGAGTTTCCTGGGGAATAGTTGCTGGATATATGGGAGGAAGAGTTGACTCAATTATGATGAGAATAGTTGATGTTATGTATGGACTCCCATTTATTATTTTTATAATTCTTTTAATGGTTATTTTTGGTAGGAACCTTTGGCTCCTATTCGGTGCAATTGGAGCCGTTGAGTGGCTCACCATGGCAAGGATAGTAAGAGGCCAAGTAATTGGTTTAAAAAATCAAGAATTTGTTTTAGCAGCCCAAGCTATGGGGGTTTCAAATCTATCAATGTTTAGGAGACATTTATTACCTAATATTTTAGGACCAATTGCTGTATACGCAACTTTAACAATTCCCCAAGTAATGCTTTTAGAAGGATTTCTAAGTTTTCTTGGACTGGGTATTCAACCTCCAATGAGCAGTTGGGGAACCCTAATTAAAGATGGTGTTGAATCAATGGAGGAATATAGTTGGTTACTAATTTATCCAGGTATCACATTCACAATTACCTTGTTCGCATTAAACTTTTTTGGAGACGGGTTAAGAGATGCTCTAGATCCAAAAACTTCTGATAATTAAAAAGCTTTGATAATAATTTTCAATACCTGTCCAGGCTTGATTTCATTACTCGATAATTCATTAATTTTTCTGATATCTGTGATTTCAATGTTAAATATATCTGCGATGCGGTAGAGACTATCGCCTTGCTTAACGCTATATAAAATAGTTCTTTTTTTTGAATTAATTGTTCGAAAGATATTTTTATTTCCTATATTTAACTCTTTTCCAATTCTTAGAGGAGAATTCATTCTTAAGCCATTATTCTTTGCTATTTCCGCTGGCGAAATTTTGTATTGAATACCAAGGTTCCATAGGGTATCTCCTTCGCTAATAATATGAGCCTGATAGGGGATAAATGTTTGATTTTGATCATTACTTAAAGGAATTAATAACTCTTGATTTAAGCTCAAGGTATCTGAATATAGATAATTAACTTTCTTTAGGACATTAACCTCTGTATCAAATTCTTCTGCTATTTTCCAAAGACTGTCTCCCTTAGAAACTTTATGAGTTACCCAATTAATTTGATTTGTTTGAATAAACATATCTTTTTTAAGATTTAATGTTTCTTCCAATTCAATAGGTATATTGAATGAAGTCTTATTACCAGGAGGAGAAGCCCATTTTGTGTACCCAGCATTTAACTTATATACAAATTCAGGCTTCAAACCTGCAAACTCACTAAAAGCTAGTATCTCAACTTGTCCATCAAGTTCTATATTACTCAATACTTTTTTATTTGGAAAATTTGGCAGAATAATCCCATATTTTTCGGCGTTCACAACTAACTCAAGTATGGCTTTGAATTTAGGTACATATTCCTGAGTTTGTTTCGGCAGCTTGAGGTTTTCATAATTTGTAGGTTTATTTGCTTTTTTGTTGAGCTTTATTCTTTTTTCAAGAAGAGTCGGCCCACCATTATATGCAGCTAGGGTATAGGTGATTTCTTTATTAAATCTATTATGTAGATAAGCTAAATATCTCACAGCAGCTTTTGAAGATACCAAGGGGTCATGTCTTTGCTCATACCACCAGGTATCTTTCAGGCCATATATTCTTGCTGTTGCAGGCATAAACTGCCATATTCCCATTGCTCCTGAGGCAGAGATTGAGAATGGGTCATAATTGCTTTCAATGTATGGAAGAAGTGCTAATTCTGGAGGCAGTCTGTATCTATCTAACTCTTCAAGAACAAAAAAAATAAAATACCTTCCTTTTTCAAATAACTTATTTAGTTGATCAGGACTTGCAAGGTAAGCGTTAATATATCCAAGTGTTTTTTCATCAAGTTTATCTTGCTCACTTTGGGCATCGTCCGTGATTCGATCCCAAACAGTTTCATAAAGCGGGATAGCATCAGTTGTCTTAACTGGGACAGGCTCAATATATTTATCTGCTTGAATAATAGTTGGCAGTTGACAACTTGAAGTTGTAAACAACAATAAAATTACCAAGTAAGGTTTCATTAGTTTAAAAATTATATTTTTTGGATTTGGTATGAGTCTTTTAAGGTAAACAAAAAATTATCTTCTTTAGTTATAATTAACCAAATATAATTAATAGTATAAGCTTTTATAAATTGAATAGTCATAAGCATTAATAAATCATATTTTAACCCATGAAAAAGGTAATTATTTATACAGATGGTGCCTGCAGAGGTAATCCAGGACCAGGTGGATGGGGGGCTTTCATCAAATTTGATGGCATTGAAAAAGAAATGTTTGGTGGCCAAGTAGATACAACCAATAATCAAATGGAGCTTTCAGCTGCAATTGAAGGCTTATTAGCCTTGAAAGAACCATGCGAAGTAGATCTTTTTACTGACTCAAAATATGTTATGGATGGGATGAATCAATGGATTCAAAACTGGAAAAAAAATAATTGGAGGACTGCTGCCAAAAAAAATGTAAAAAATAAAGAATTATGGCAACAATTAGATAAGCTTACTTCATATCATCAAGTACAATGGCATTGGGTAAAAGGGCACTCTGGAGATATTGGAAATGAAACCGCAGACTGTTTAGCTAATAAAGGAATTGATTCTATCTCATGACAAAGAAATTAATTGTTCTAGATACTGAAACTACTGGACTTGAAGTTGATCAAGGTCACAGAATTGTTGAGGTTGGTGCCGTAACATTAGAGGATAGACGAAGAACAGATCTTCACTTTCATTCATACCTTAATCCACAAAGATCTATTGATGAGGAAGCTGAAAAGGTCCATGGTTTATCAATGGAGCGACTTTCAAAAGAGCCAGAGTTTTCTGAGATTGCTGAAAGTTTTTTAGAGTTTGTGGAGGGGAGCACACTCGTGATTCATAATGCTCCCTTCGATTTGGGTTTTCTAAATGCTGAGTTAAAAAGGGCTTCATCAAATTATCCAGCTCTTGAAGAAATATGTGATGTTGAGGATACCTTGATGATGGCAAGAAATAAGTATCCTGGTCAACGTAATTCTTTGGATGCATTGGCAAATAGATTTGAGGTTAGCGGCTACGATAGAAGTTTTCATGGAGCATTGCTTGATGCTAATATTCTTGCCGATGTGTATATTCATTTAACCGGCGGGCAAAGCAAATTTGAATTTATGTCCCTAGAGAATAACTCAAATCTTGATAATCAAGACAATAAATCTAGCCTTGATCTAAAAAAATTCCCTATCCCAAAAATTTTAGTGTCTCATGAGGATGCATTGGCACATGATGAGAGGATTGCAACAATTAATTCTAAAAGGATTCCGTCATGACAACAGTCACAAGATTCGCTCCGAGTCCAACAGGAACACTTCATATTGGTGGTGTCAGAACCGCATTGTTTAATTATGTCTATGCAAAGCAAAATAAAGGTAAATTTTTAATTAGAATCGAGGATACCGATGCTGAGAGATCATCCCGTGAGCATGAAGAAAATATATTAAAGGGGTTAGCCGATATTGGAATTAATCCTGATGAGCCTCCCGTTCGTCAATCTGAAAGATCTGACCTGTATAAGCTGGCTGCAGAAAAAATAATAGAATCTGGTAATGCTTATTGGTGTGATTGCTCAAAAGAAACTTTAGATGAAATGCGGGCAGAGCAGGAAGCAGCGGGTAAAAAACCTATGTATGATGGGAGAAGCAGAAACCTTGGACTTAAACGATCTAATGCCACAGTCTTAAGGCTGAAAACTCCTAAAGATGGCGAGCTAGTTTTTCATGACTTGGTAAGAGGCGAAGTTATTTTTCAAAATTCTGAGTTAGATGATTTAATACTTTTAAGAAGCGATGGATCTCCAACATATCATTTATGCAATGTTGTCGACGACTTCAGTCAAGGGATTACAAGTGTTGTCAGGGGAGAAGATCATTTAAGCAACACCCCAAGACAAATTCATATTCAACAAGCACTGGGATATCCACCTCTTGAATATGCTCATTTGCCTATGGTGTTAGGCCCAGATAAAAAAAGATTATCTAAAAGGAATGCTGTAACAAGCTTGCAAGACTATTTTGATGAAGGTTATCTTGAGTCATCGATGATTAATATGCTTGCCCGATTAGGGTGGTCAAAAGGTGAGAAAGAAATTTTTTACTTAGATGATCTAATTATGGATTTTAGAATGCAAGAGGTTCAAAAAGCTGGCGCTATATTTGACCAAGCAAAACTTGATTGGATCAATAATCATCACTTAGCAGCATTACCTTTCGAGGATTTTAAAAATAGATTGATTCCATTTTTAGCTAAGAATGAAATTGATTACAGTAAAAATAATAATCACAATAATATTATAGAAGCCTTAAGGAGCTCTAAACCTACTTTGCAAGGCGTATCCGATGATCTGGTACCTTATTTTTCTAAAGTAGGGCCTTACAATGAAAAAGCTGCAGATAAATTTTTAAAAGGTTCAAAGCCTGTATTAGAGTATATTCGAAGAAAATTAAACGGTCTTGAGGTTTGGGATGAGGGCTCCATTGATGCTGCTTTAAAGGAAGCTCAAACGGCTTTAAGCTTACCCACGCCCAAACTTAATCAACCCATTAGAATTGCGATGACAGGATCAACCCATTCTCCATCTCTAGGCTTAACCTTATCGCTATTCAATCTAGATGAGGTCAATTCTAGAATTGATGCAGCTTTAGACTATTTGTCAAAAGCTAACTAATGGAAGAAGCAAACAGTACTTTAGTTTGCTCTTGTGCAATTGCCTCTATAGCACTCAAAGATATTTCATTTGACACTCCATACTCTGCAATTCCTATAATTTCATCAGGCGCCATGACAAGATTTTCAGAAATTTTTTCTAGTCCTGGATAATTATCTAAAGTATTTAATTCATGTATTTTTTTTGCAGGATAAAAAATCTTTTGTTCGTACATATTGTTAATTGCATCCTCAGACTCTGTAAGAATAAAAAAATTTTTTGGCACATCCATAAACTTTAATTCATCCTCTCTAAGAATATCTCCTTTGCTTGATTCCATCTGTTCTCCAATCACATCAAGCGATCTCATTGATTGATATTTAAAAATACTAATTGACCCAAGGGATTTGTATGACTGATTGAACTTGGAATTTATAAAATTTCTTTCATAACCTTCAAAAGTTAACAGTGAGGATGCCAAAGGAGCGTGAGAATTTTCATAGTAAGTCCTAAAATCAATATCTGATAATCCAGTTTTTTTATGAATAAATGCTAAAGCCTTAATCAATTTGAATTGCTACTCCCGCATTCGGTCGCCTAAGATCAGAAAAGCCTTCATTGCCCTTAGATGATATGTATATACTTTGTGTTGAACCCATAGTTTTTGAATCTTCTAGCTCATGACCATAGGATTTAAGAATTTCAAGAGTATCAATGCTGAAATTTTTTTCAATTCTTAACGTTTCATAGGGCCAATCTTTGTGGAGTCGTGGCAGCATTGTTGCCTCACCAATATTCAAATCAAAGTCTATCAAACCAGTTATCACTCTTAATACTGCAGCTGGAATCAATGCCCCCCCTGGCGAGCCTGAGATGAGCTTTAGAGTATTATTTTCATCAAACATCATAATTGGAGTCATAGTGCTCATAGGTCGCTTACCGGGCTCAAATTTATTGCCAATGCTAGCCGTTCGATCAATCACATCTGGATTTCCATACTCATATGCAAAATTATTCATTTGATTATCTAAAAGAATACCCGTTCCAGGAATGGTGACACCTGATCCAAAGGAGTAGCCCAATGTATAGGTATTGGAGATGGCATTTCCATGCTTATCAATAATTGAATAATGGGTTGTATTTTCTCCTTCATTGAATAATGAATCTGGGTTTAATTCGTCTGCAGGCGTAACAGATGCATTGCTAATCTCACTTGCTAGTATCTTTGCTCTTTCTTTAGAAATAATTTTTTTAATTGGTACTTCATAAAACTGAGGATCTCCCATATATCTAGATCTATCCATGTGACCTCTTTGCAAAGCCTCTGCAAACAAATGGAGGAATGCTGCAGAGTTTGGTCCAAGTCCTTTGGTCTCAAAGTTCTCCAGTATATTTAAACCCTCAAGTAAAACTGCAGCTCCTCCAGCTGGAGGAGGGTGTGCAAGCACCTTATGATTCCTATAATTTGTTTGTATTGGCTCTGCAAATCTAGGTTGATAACTTTTTAGATCTTCTAAATTTATATAGCCATCATTTTTCCGCATTGCATCAACTATTTTTTTTGCAATTGAACCAGAGTAAAACGCCTGTTCTCCATGTTTAGCAATTTCACCAATGGTCCATGCTAAATCTGGTCGTTTCATAAGGAAATCCTCTTTTACAGGGACACCATTATTTAAATAAATTTTTTGTGATTCTTGATCCAGATTTATCTGATTAGCACTGCCTATTGCATGATGAAGATCATAGCTAACTAGAATTCCAGAAGATGCTTGCTTGATCACAGGCTCTAAAATTTTTTTTAATGGCAAATTCCCGAAACGTTTATGTGTTTGCAATAAACCTGCAACAGTTCCTGGCACAGCGGATGCTTTGTAACCATACCTTCTTTGATCATAATTATTTTTTAGAAAGAGATAGCCATCTTTTGAAATATTTTTTGGAGCAGCGCTTCTAAAGTCTACAGCAATAGTTTTTTGTTCATTTTTCAAATAAACAAGCATAAAGCCTCCACCTCCAATATTTCCAGCTCTAGGAAGTGTTACTGCCAGAGAAAAACCTACTGCTACTGCCGCATCAACAGCATTGCCCCCCATATTTAATACTTCTATTCCAATATTCGATGAGGCTTGATTCTGTGAGACCACCATGCCTGAGCTACCAATAGTTGAATGAAAGGGGGATTCATAATCAATATAACTTACTTGAGCCCAAGAGTTTGAACTAATACATAATAAGGTTAGGCCAAACTTTTTAAGATCCATAACTCTCAAAATATCATTGGTGCTAAATAGAAGGCAAATATTGTAACTAAAATCATGCCTATGATATTTAGCGCAAACCCTGCTCGAATCATATCTGGGATAGTTAATTTTCCAGACCCAAATACAATGGCATTTGGTGGTGTTGCTACTGGAAGCATGAACGCACAACTGGCAGCCAGAACAACAGGAATTGTTAAAGCAACTGGCGCTATTCCAAGAGCAACTGCTACTGCTCCTACCACCGGCAAGAATGTTGATGTTGTTGCTACGTTAGAAGTAATTTCTGTTAGAAATATAATTAAGGTTGCCACTGCCAATATTAAAACAATTGGCGGTACATTTTCTAAAACTATTAAACCTTGTCCAATCCATCCACCCAGTCCTGATGAT
>QOPC01000011.1 GCA_003331545.1 SAR86 cluster bacterium | reverse complement strand
AGCTTAGACCTTCTGCCTAGTGAAAAAATAATGCAAGAGGTAGAATTAAGTAATCTTTCATTTCAAGATTATGGCTTGGAGCATAGTAAAAAAATTGCTCAATCATTCTTCTTAAATGGAGACCAAGATTTTTCTGCTTTAATTAATGCTGCTCAGACCTCATTAAAAGATTTAAAAAATCTTCAAGAAAATACGGGCGTTGATATAAATAAATATGTAGAATTATATAACTCGAAGATTTAGGAAAAGAATGAAAGCATTGCAATGCGTTGAATTAGCAGGCCCAGAAAAATTACTCTTTGGAGATGTGGATGATCCTGAGCTTGGAAGTGGGCAAGTTTTAGTGGAAATAAAAGCTGCAAGTGTAAATTTTCCAGATGTTTTAATGATTCAAGGCCTATATCAGTTTCAACCGCCTATGCCCTTTATTCCGGGAGCAGAATGTTCTGGAGTTATAGCTGAAATAGGTGAAGGTGTTGAGTCTTGTAAAGTCGGTGATCACGTTTTTGTAATGGCCGGTAATGGTTGTTTTGCAGAGAAACTTGTAGTTGATGCAGTGAGAGTGAGTCAAATTCCAAAAGAAATGGACTTCCCAGTTGCAGCTGCGTTACCAATGACCTATGGCACTTCTTTGTATGCTTTAAAACAAAGAGCTGATCTCCAGCCTGGTGAAACATTGCTGGTATTAGGAGCTGCGGGAGGTGTTGGACTAAGCGCAGTTGAGATTGGAAAAGCAATGGGAGCAAAAGTTATTGCAGCAGCATCTTCTGAAGAAAAAATTAAAACTTGCTTGGAACATGGAGCGGATGAAGCTTTCATATATCCTGAGGGTAATTTAGATAGAGATCAACAAAAAGAGCTTTCTAGTAAAATAAAGGAGCTTTCAGGAGGACTTGGTGCAAACGTAGTTTATGATCCTGTTGGCGGGTCCTTTAGTGAGCCCGCATTAAGAGCTATGGCCTGGGAAGGTCGTTTTCTTGTTATCGGTTTTGCTTCAGGAGAAATCCCAAAACCGCCTCTTAATTTAGCACTCTTAAAAGGTTGTCAGATTGTTGGTGTCTTTTGGGGAGCCTGGACAACAATGTTCCCTGATGAGAATGAAAAAAATTTTCAGGAGTTATTTGACCTTCATGCTGCTGGCAAGATCAATCCAGAAATATCTGATAGGTTTTCACTTGAATCTGCGGCTGCAGCTATCGCACACTTAAAAGATAGAAAAGCAAAAGGTAAGGTAATTATTGATGTATAAGCATATAGGAATTTTATTCCTTTGCTTAGGATTGATGCAATGCTCAGAAACAATAGATTTAATGGATAGACCGCTACATAAAGACAATCCTTCTCTTCAGAATGAGGAGTATAGATTGCTTCCAATGGATGGCGCCCATAATACTAGGGAGCTTGGTGGTTATAAAACCACTGATGGCAAGTCAATAAAATGGGGAATGTTGTTTCGTTCCGATAAGTTAAGTGATATTTCTAAAACTGATGAAGAGTATCTTAAAAACCTTGGTATAAAAAAGATAATTGACTTTAGATCTAAAGACGAAAAAACAGAGGATCCAGATATTATCCCAGCAGGCATAGATTATCTCGAAATGCCAATAAGTGTTGATGGCGCCATGCGCACAAAAATTGAAGCTGTTTTAAAGGGTGAAACAGACAAAGAAGTAAAAAGTTTTTTAATTGATGCAAATCGTGAGTTTGTTAACGACTATACAGATGTGTATGAAAATTTCCTTAGAAGTCTAATAGATGATGGAACGCCTACTTTGTTTCATTGCACTGCTGGAAAAGATAGAGCAGGTTTTGCAGCTGCGATTACACTAATAGCTCTTGGTGTGTCCAAGGAGGATGTAGTTGAAGATTATATGAAGACAAATGCCTTTACTAAGGAGCGAATTGAAGACATTTTAGGCCAAATAAAATTAATGAGTTTATATCAGACAGACGTTGAGATTTTAAGGCCACTCCTTGGGGTTGAGCAAATATACATAGAAACAGCCTTTGAGGCAGCCGAAGAAAAATATGGTAGTTTAGAAAATTTTATAAGAGAGGGTCTTAATATTTCTAATAAAGATATCAAAAACCTACGCAACCAATTTCTTGTAAATTAACGAGGCGTAACAACAGATTGATAGGTGAGAAGGAATTTTTCCTCCTCAAATGGAGGCCTAAAAAACCCAGCATATTTTCCTTCAGGATTTATAAGCAAAATGTTATTTGAATGATTTTCTAGGTGACCTGTATGATCGGAATGCGAGTCCTTGGGGGGCTCTATAACCATAACATTTAATTGAGTTGCCATACTTAAAAGCATTGGTCTGTCTCCCCTGGCGCCAATAAAATTTTTATTAAAGGCTTTTGCATATCTATCTACATCATTTGGCGAATCATTTTCAGGATCTATTGTTATCAAGAGAGCCTGCTTGTCGTTAAGGTTGAATCCCTTTGAATCTAGAGTGGAATAAAGATTTTTAATTAAAGACATGGCAACGGGGCACTCAGCCGGGCATCGTGTGAAACCAAAATATATTAATGTCCATTTACCCATTAGAGTGTCTTTATTAAGAATGGTGTTATTAGATGAAATGATTTGAAAATTTGAGAAATTCTTTGGATTAGGAAATTGATAAAAGCCATTAACAAGAAGTTCGGGTGCTGATAAATATCTTGGAGTGGTTAGCTTGTTAATAAATAAAGAGAGGACCGAAATCATAAATAAAATAATTAAGGCTAAAGAAATCTTTATATTTGTACTCATCTTTATATTAAATAATGATCAATTAGCAAGGCAGCAAAAATCAGAAAAATATAATAAATTGAATAAACAAAAGTTGGAAAAGCAAATTTATTTTCTTCATCAAAATATAAAGCTATGGAGTAATACAAAAAAATAATTCCGAGTATCAATGCTGAGAATAAATAAAAAACTCCTGACATCATTACCACAAATGGAAATAGACTCACAAGCATCATGATAATCGTGTAGAGAATAATTTGAAGTTTAGTGAACTGAACTCCATGAGTAACTGGCAGCATGGGAATGTTTTCTTTTGCGTAATCATCTTTTCTATGAATTGCCAAAGCCCAAAAATGTGGAGGAGTCCATGCGAAAATAATAAGCACTAAAAGAAGAGAATTCGGATCGACTGAATTTGTAACTGCGGTCCAGCCAAGAAGTGGGGGAGCGGCTCCAGCAAGACCACCAATAACAATATTTTGTGGTGTAGCCCTCTTTAAATAGACCGTATAAATGAATGCATATCCAATTAAAGAGGCAAGAGTTAACAGCGCCGTTAATGTATTAACATATATTACTAAGATTGCAGCACCAAGAGCACCCAAAGTAAATGCAAAAATTGATGCTTTAAATGGCGAAATCTCTCCTTGAGGAATTGGTCTATTCTCTGTCCTGTTCATATTTGCATCAGCCTTTCTATCAATAATATGATTTATTGCAGCAGCTGAGGATGCACAGAGTCCTATGCCCAGCATTGCCAATGCTATTAGTGATAACGGAGCTAAAGTTTTACTGGCAAGCAATGAGCCAACAAGTGCAGTAATGAGCATCATTAAAACTACGTTAGGCTTACAGAGTTCGTAATAATTTTTAATAGTGCTATTCATCTTTCCAGATCACAAGATTAACCATTAGGGTTGCTAACAGTAATAATGCTGCGACCAAATTATGCGCAATTGCAATATACAAAGGTAGCACATAAACAACATTCATAATTCCTAATGAAATTTGTGTCACTAATATTACGCCAAGAGTTGATGCTAATGGAGCTGCGCTAGAAAACCAAAGTCTAGTAATTAATACCATAAAAATTAGCGTTAAGAATATAGCACTTATTCTGTGAGAATAATGAATGGCTACTCGGGCCTCATTATCTAATAAGCCATATAAATAGTTTGGTCCTACCTCTTGAGATAAATTAAATCCCTCAGAAAAATCCATATCAGGCAAATATGTTCCCTGACAAGTAGGGAAATCTGCACATGCAAGTGAAGCATAGTTTGTACTTGTCCAGACACCCAAGAATATTTGAATCAGTAGAGCAATTAATGCAATGCCTCCAAGAATCTTTAAGTGACCAATTTGATGATTTCTTATTCCATCAGTTGTGCTTAAAAACAAATAAAAGAATAAACTCAAGGTAATAAACCCACCAAATAAATGACCTGTTACTATTATTGGAAGAAGTTTTAAACTTACTGTTAAGTATCCAAAGAGGCCTTGACAGCAAATAAAGAATAATAAGAATGAGGTAATAGCTTTGATTTTTTTTGGCAGGTTGTACTTAAATGCAAAGGCAACTAATAATATTGCAATAAATCCAAGCGCTGCTGCAAAATATCTATGCACAACTTCGGGGATTGCTTTATCAATTTCATACGGAAATTGAGGATACCTTTGTTCAGCTAACAATATCTCAGCTTCTGTGGTTGGAAACACAACAAAGCCGTAACATCCTGGCCAATCTGGACATCCCAAGCCCGCATCAACTAATCGTGTCCATGCACCAAGTGCAATTACAACAAAAGCAAAACATATTCCAAAGAATGAAAGTTTTTTTATTAAACTCATATTAAGACCTTTAAATCTTTTAAAATTAATTTAGGATCCATCGTGACCGGAAAAAACATCACCGCCCTGCCATAAGGATCAATAATAAAAATTTTTTGTTCATAGAAAAAATTTTCATCGCCAGTTTTCAAAAGCTCTTTAAAAAGCTTCCTCTCTGGATCAATCAAGATATCTGTTCTTGGATAATCTTTTAAATAATCTAGGACAGAATTTTTATTCTGAGTAAAAATTACTCTTTTAAGCTTATAAATATCTCTATTAAGAGCAACATTTAGCTGACGCATTAAATAAAGGGCTTGATCTAAGTTAGTATCTTTTGAAGCGTAGGTAGCAAAGACCCATTTGCCATCATCAAATTTTAAACTGTTAGAACCATCGGTCAGATTTAGATTGGTTGCATCAAAATATTCACTAAAGAACGTCCCATTATTTTTTGTATATTGCGGTGAAAAACCAGATTGGAAAGATAGGGTGGAAGATACCAAAATTACAATAGGCGTTAATAATAAAATTGCCAAAAATATTTTACTTTTCATAGCTCTCTCTTCAATGCATAAATAAACATTCCAGCTAAAACGATGCTCATAGTAAACCATTGCAAAGCATACCCAAAATGTTTAGCTGGATTTATAGAAAATGGAATTATCGCAATATACTCATTCATAAGTTTTGATCCGGCCTCGAGAATCAAAACTTTATCAAAAAATTTATCTTTGTAAGCCGTCTCAATAATTTCTGGGGATTTGGTTTGTGACACCATAGGCCATTTGTCTGTTAATAGTTCATCACCTGCTAGAAATTCTTTTTCTGGTTTAATCAAACTTCCAGTAATTATCATCTTGTTAGCATTAAAATCTAGATTAGGAAGATCATTTCTTGTCTTTCCTTGTGGTATCCAACCTCTGTCAACAAAAATTGCTTGGTCATCTCCATAATAAAAAGGTGTATAAATCTTATATCCTACTTTTCCATTATTAATCTGATTGTCTATAAGAGTTTGTTGAGATGGATCATATAATCCTTCTATAAAAACTCTACTCCAAGCCTTGGAGGAATTAGATATTTTGTTAGGAGGTTGGGTCTGTTCTAAATTAAATTCATTTATTAATTCAGTCTTAAGTAGGCCTCTTTCGATCTGCCAAAATCCTAAAAGGGTAAAAATTATAATGAATATACAAGAGAAAGCAGCCAAGCCCTTATTTTGTTTTATTCGTTTGATCGTTAAAGAATCTATCATTTTTAAAGTGTTATAATGCTTGTATGCTTAAATCTCTCATCGCAATTGTTATTATCTTAATATTTCTAAGTTTATTTAGTAGCTTATTTTTTCTCTTCAAAGACCAGGGACAAGGAAGACGATCTGTTTATAGTCTTGGATTCAGAGTTACCATGGCAGGGCTTCTATTGATTTTAGTTTCTTATGGTCTATATACAGGAGAACTTGGAAATACTGTTCCTTGGGGTTCTTAAACTAAAGTATATAAACAAAAAGAAATAACATTACCCAAACTACATCAACAAAATGCCAATACCAAGAGGCAGCCTCAAATCCAAAATGATTGTGAGAATCAAAATGGTCATAAAGCACAGATCTACTTAGCATTACAGCAAGCATAAATCCTCCCATCATCACGTGAAAACCATGGAAGCCAGTTAGCATAAAAAATGTAGAGCCATATATTCCGGAGTTCAGTGTCAGTCCATAATGAGCATAGGCTTCGTAATATTCTGCTGCCTGCAATCCAACAAATATCAAGGCAAGAATAACAGTTACGCCAAGCCACTTATTAAAACTTTTTTTATTGTCATTTTTTAAGGCCAAATGAGCAAAGTGCACAGTAACACTCGAACTAAGCAAAACAATTGTGTTCCATAGAGGAAGCCACTTTAGGGCATCTCCCCAACCGGGCCAACTCATGCTCTTGTCAGCAAGAACAAATGCTGAGCCAGCATCAGGTGTAGATATCACTGGCCATGTAGACTCAAATCCATCCCAGAGCATATTAGCTAAGCCTTTTTCGCCCTCTCCGCCAAGCCATGGAACAGAGAAATTTCTTACATAAAAAAGAGCACCAAAAAATGCAGCAAAAAACATTACCTCTGAAAAAATAAACCAGGCCATCCCAAACACAAATGATTTTTGAAGCTGAGCGCTATCTAGACCTGCAATATGCTCTCTGATAACTGTTCTAAACCAAAGATATAATGTAAGGGCAAAAACAGCGAACCCAGAATACAATATATATATAGAATTGCTGTCCTCTTTTCCAAGATCATTAATCGTAGCAGAAGCACCCATGACTAAAAGGAATAATGCTGTAGCTGCAAATATTGGATACCTGCTTTGTTCAGGAACATAATATTTTTGGTAGCTCATAAAGAAGGCTCCATGACATGACTATTATGCGTATTTTGCGTTAATTCAATACCATCGTAATCAGTAACGTCAAAAATTGTATAAGAAAGCACCACGCTATTAATCGCACTTGGAAGCTTATCATCAAAAATAAGCCTTACCGGCAAAAGTGCATCTTCGCCTGGAGCTAGCTCCTGCTGCTCAAAACAAAAACATTCTAATTTTTTTAAATGAGATGCTGCATTTGAAGGAGCAACGCTAGGAATTGCTTGTGCGATCATTGTTCTATCCGTTGGATTTTTTACATAGAAGGTAGCCGTGTGATATTTTCCAGTTTTAATTTTAATACTGTCTTCAGATGGTTCAAATGTCCAAGGCATTTCTTCATTATTATGAGAAACAAATTGAATAGAAACATCTCTTCCATTTTCGATCTCTATATTTGTATCGTTTGTTGCTCTTAATTCAATTTTTCCATTAAGACCTGTAACTTCGCAAAAGACATTATATAGAGGGACCAAAGCAAATGAGAATGTAAACATTCCAAGGACTGCAAAGCAAAGAGTTCGTATCGTTTTCTTTGAGCCTTGATTCATTAATTTATCTTAGGAGGAGTTGAAAATGTATGATACGGTGCAGGTGATTCAACGGTCCACTCTAAGCCCCTAGCTCCTTCCCAGACCTTTGAAGTTGCCTTCTTTCCACCCATAACAGTTTTTAATACTATGAATAAAAATAAAATTTGAGAAGCGCCAAATAAAAATGCTCCAACTGAAGAGATCATGTTCCAGTCTGCAAATTGCAACGCATAATCTGGGACTCTTCTAGGCATCCCAGCTAATCCTATCCAGTGTTGGGGGAAGAAGGTTACATTCACACCTGTGAATGAAAGCCAAAAATGTAGTTTGCCTAATCTTTCGTCATACATATTCCCTGTCCATTTTGGAATCCAGTAGTAGACAGCGGCCATAATTGAAAAAATTGATCCTGGCACAAGAACATAATGGAAGTGAGCCACTACAAAGTATGTATCATGATATTGGAAATCAGCTGGTGTAATTGCAAGCATTAGCCCAGAAAAACCACCTATGGTGAACAAAACAACAAAAGCTATTGCAAACAGCATTGGTGTCTCGTATGTAATTGACCCCTTAAACATTGTGGTGACCCAATTGAAAACTTTAACTCCAGTCGGAACTGCAATTAACATTGTTGCCCACATGAAAAATAGTTCCGCAGCCAATGGAAGGCCAACTGTAAACATATGATGCGCCCAAACAACGAATGATAAGATTGCAATCGAGGCCATAGCCCAGACCATAGAGGAGTATCCAAATAACTGCTTTCTTGAAAATGTTTCAATGATATGAGAGGCGATACCAAAAGCTGGAAGAATCATAATATAGACTTCTGGGTGACCAAAAAACCAAAAAATATGTTGAAATAAAACTGGATCTCCTCCGCCAGCAGCATTAAAGAAACTTGTGCCAAAGTGAATATCCATAAGCATCATTGTTACAGCTCCTGCAAGAACTGGCATAACTGCTATTAAAAGATAAGCCGTAATTAGCCAAGACCAAACAAATAAAGGCATTTTCATAAGGCTCATGCCAGGCGCTCTCATATTCATAATAGTTACTACAACATTAATAGAGCCCATAATAGAAGAGGCCCCCATAATATGAACTGAAAATATAAAAAATGTGACGCTTGGAGGTGCATAAGTTGTGGAAAGAGGCGCATAAAATGTCCAACCAAAATTTGGGGCTCCGCCCTCCATGAATAGAGAAGACAATAAAATAAAAAATGCAAATGGAAGTATCCAAAAGCTTAGATTGTTCATTCTTGGCAATGCCATGTCAGGAGCTCCAACCATCATCGGAACAAGCCAGTTTGCTAGACCAACAAATGCAGGCATTACAGCCCCAAAGACCATAATCAAGCCATGCAACGTAAGCATTTGATTATAGAATTCTGGTTCGACAATTTGCATGCCTGGCTGAAAAAGCTCAGCTCTTATTACCATAGCCATAGCTCCACCGATCAAGAACATAGCAAAGCTAAACCATAAATATAGGCTTCCTATGTCTTTATGATTTGTTGTATATAGCCAACGCGTTAAGCCTTTGGCTGGTCCATGATGATGATCATCGTGGCCATGGGATTCAATTACTGCGCTCATATTTTAGCCTCTATACTTTTATTATAATTTATAATCAACAATATCTTTTGGAACAACTATCTGTCCATCCCCTTTTTCTGAATTACCCCAAGCCTGCCTGGTATACGTAATAACAGCTGCTAAGTCTACTTCAGATAACTGATTAGCATAAGAGGCCATGGCTGCTCCTTGGACTCCTTCCATTAGTATTTCTATATGCCTTGGTTTGTTATTTAGAGCAATATCACTTCCAGCGAGGGCAGGAAATATACCGGAAATACCTTGACCATTAGATTGATGGCAAGCCACACAATTCTTTTCATATATTGCTTCACCTCTCTGAACAAGCTCAGATGCCGACCAATCTTTAGTGGTAAGTTCAGCCATTCTTAAGGCAGCATCTTTCTTTTCTTTGACCCAGGTGTGGTATTCATCTTCAGGAACAACTTTAACAACTACTGGCATAAATCCATGATTTTTTCCACAGAGTTCGGTGCATTTACCTCGGTATGTTCCTGGCTCATCCACTACAGTCCAAGCTGTATTTATAAATCCTGGTATCGCATCTTGTTTGATTGCAAAGTCTGGCATCCACCATGAATGAATAACATCATTTGCAGTAATTAAAAATCTTACTTTTTTGCCAACCGGTATAACAACAGCCTCGTCAACCTCTTCTAGATAATGTTCGCCTTTTGGAGTTTTGTTATAGATTTCATCCCAATCGGTGGTCAAATTTTGAAAAAAATCGATGTCGTCTTCAAGGTATTTATATTGCCATTTCCATTGATAGCCGACGACCTGAATATTAATATCTCCTTCGGTATCGTCATAAATTTTTGTAAGGGTGTTAGAGGCAGGGATTGCCATAAACACCAAAATGAAAAAAGGCACGATCGTCCATGCCAATTCTAACTTTGAGTTTTCATGAAATTTAGAGGGATTTGGATTTCTTTTTTTTGTGTAAGCAAACATGGAATAAAACATTATGCTGAAAACAATCAGGCCAATCACAACACAAATCCAAAAAATCAACATATGCAAACCAAAGACTTCCTGGCTTATAGCTGTAACGCCTTCTGTCATATTCATGTCACCCCAAGCAGCATAGGTTTTGCTTGATAACAAAGAAATTAGTCCGACTAAAAGTCTTTTATGAGCGCTTGTGGTAGCTTTTTTGAACATTAATGATCCCTTGCTTGTAAAAAAGTATTAAAAATAAATAATTGATATATCTAATTATAACTAAAAATTATGTTTAATAGAAGCTTTTGTTAATAAAACTGATAAAAAACTGTTTTTTTTAATGTCGCTATAATAGCTTTAAAAGTTACTAAATTCTAGGATTTTTTAGGCCTAAAATCTTCGATTTTAAAAACGTTTGGGGAGCTGGTTTTCGTTTTTTTTGTAGCGTTTTCTTGGGGCTTATGTTCTTTAAAATCACAGCTCAAGCAATAGATAGTCTTATCATCTGGAGTTATAGCAATTTTATCCTGTGCTTTGCAGGACGGACAAACTGCACCGGCAATAAATCGAATGAATCCTTTAGTCATTAATCAAATCCGATTTATTTATTGTCGTCCCAGGCATTATTCCAGTCCAAAGTTCATATGAAAGTGCTGCTTGATTTATTAGCATTCCAAATCCGTCAGAGTAATTATCAGAGTATTGAATAGCCCAATTAAGAAAAGGCGTTTTGCTATTATCTTTGGTATAGCTAAGGTCATAAAAAAATGTTTTTTTACTGAGATTTAGATCTCTGTACCAATTGAAAGCTCCTGAGAAACCCGCGGAAGTAGCGTTAATTACAATATCTATATCATCTTCGAAGTGATCGATATTATCAATTATAGAGTTATTGATAGTGAGATTATTAAATCTTTCGATCAAAGGTTGAATTTTTTCTTGTGAGCGATTGTCCAGTAGAATATTCTTCGGTAAACAGTCAGCAATACTTGGAATAATGCTCAAAGCGGAGCCGCCTGCTCCAAGTATTAAAATATTGGCTGAACCGATTTTCGATTTTTCTTGCAGATCTTGTATCAACCCATTGCCATCAGTTGATTCAGCAAAAATATCTTTTGATCTTTTTGCACTTTTAAGAGTATTTGCTGCTCCAATAATATCAACTATAGGTGAGGTACTTGTTGCTATTTGTGAACACTGAACTTTGTGAGGCAATGTAACATTCAAACCATCTCCCCCGCTCTCAAAAAAATCCTTAACAAAGCTATTAAGATTTTCAGATAACACACGATAGGGTTGATAATCGATTTTTAAGTTTGTTTGCTCTGCAAACAGGTTATGTATTTGAGGCGAAAGAGAATGATCGATAGGATCGCCAATGACGCCAAGTCTATATTCAGTCATATGCTATAAATGCTGATCCCATTTTTTATCAATAAATTTAAGGAGTTTTTTCTCTCTCTGGATGATATTTTTAGATAGACGGAATGGCCAATTAACTGCTGGAGGCATTGAAGCTAAAATTGAATCGGTTCTTCCATTGGATTCAATCCCAAATTTAGTTCCTCTATCAAATAATAAATTAAACTCTACGTACCTACCCCTCCTATATAACTGAAATTCCCTATCCTCTGCCGTAAATTTACTTTTTTTCTTAATATTCACAAGTTCTACATATGTTTTGGTGTAACAATTAGCAATTTCTTCTAAAAGAACTAAACTTTGTTCTATGTCTTCGTGCTGTAACTGATCAAAGAATATGCCGCCAATCCCTCTTTTTTCTTCTCTATGAGGTAAATAGAAATAATCATCGCAATTTTGTGCAAATTTTGAATGATACTTAAGATCAAATCTATCAACGCAATCCTTGGCATTAATATGCCACGTTGATGATTCATCCTTTGTTGGAAAAAAGGGAGTTAAGTCAAAACCACCGCCAATCCACCAATTCTCTATAAAATTATTTTTTCCAAGTTCGATAAATATTCTTACATTCATGTGACTTGTTGGGCAAAAAGGATTCATTGGATGAGCTATAACAGAAACTCCAAGTGCATGAAATTTTTTAGAGGTACTTTTTAACTTTGTAGCAATAGATGAATCAGGTAAATTTTTTCCAGAAATAGATGAATAATTTACTGCAGCTTTCTCAATTGTATCGCCTGTAATTGAGATGGATTTTCCGCCGCCGCCCTCATCTCTTTTCCATACTTTTGCAACTCTTATGGGCGGAAGTTCGTATAACTCATTGAGGCCATTCTCAACCTTTCTTTGTATTCTTGTAAAAATAGATTCTAGGTTTTTAAGTTCTTTTTTGGACAGCTTATTCACGGATGTAATTCATTGTATTTAAATCAATTATAGCGGATGGTTTTAATGATCCCCCATTTTCAAAACAATAAATTGCTACGTCGGGATCTATAAAGATTTTCATCACTTCTTCTTGATTTACTGGTGTGGGTAAGTTGCTTATATTCGCTGAGGTAGAGACCATTAAATTATTGAATATAGCTAACAGATCTTTAATTGGTTTGTGATTACTTACTCTCAGTGCAATAGTATTATTTACAGTATTTAAGTATCTTGGTATTAATTTATTTTTATTATAAATTACGGTGGTATGACCAGGCCAGACCGTCTCTAAAAACTTAATTTTTTGTTCTGAGAGTGGTTGAAAGTACCTAAGTGCATCTGAGATTGATGAAGCAAGTAAAATCAGACTTTTAGAAGCTTCTCTTTGTTTCAGGCTATTAATTTTTTTGACTGCTGCAGCATTGAATGCATCACAACCTATTCCCCAAACTCCCTCAGTAGGATGTATTAATATCTTTCCTTTTTTTAACCAATTTGCGGCATCATTAGGATCATAGAATTTATTCAAATTCTTACTGTATAGACTCGTTAGCTTCTATTACATCTGCATGCATTTTTGTTTTGTATTCTATTAACTTATTTGCTAAATCATCATCACTTGTGGCTATTATTTGTGCGGCACAAATTGCTGCATTAATAGCTCCTGATTTTCCAATTGCAAAAGTTGCAACCGGTACACCTTTTGGCATTTGTACGGTTGCTAATAAGGAGTCCATTCCATCTAGATCTCCTCCACCTAATGGAATACCTAAAACAGGTTTTGTGGTTTGAGCTGCGATTGCTCCAGCTAAATGAGCTGCCATTCCAGCTGCAGCTATAAATACCTTGGCACCATCAGCTTCAGACTCTTTGACTCTTTTAACAACTTCTTCAGGCGTCCTATGAGCTGAAAGAATGAACATGCGATGAGGTATGCCAAACTCTTTGAGAGTATCGCTGGCGGCCTGAACAACAGGTAAATCTGACTTAGAACCCATAAATATTGAAACAGAGATGTTATCGGACATAATTTAGCTCCTTTGGTATAAATTAATGATGTAGATTATAAAGAATCAACATATAATGTGTATATGGCTAGATTAAAGATTTTAACATTTCCTGACCCTAAACTAAGAAAAATAGCTGCTCCTGTAAATAAATTCGACAAAAGTTTAAATAAGATAGTATCTGATATGCTTGAAACAATGTATGAAGCTAAAGGAATAGGGCTTGCAGCTACACAAGTTGACATTCACAAAAGAATTGTTGTGATGGACCTATCGGAAGAGAAAAATGAACCTAGAATATTTATTAATCCTGAATTTATGATATTAGACGACAAAAGTCTATTTTCATGTGAAGAAGGCTGTTTATCGATACCTGGAATTACTGAAGAAATTACAAGGCCTGATCAAATTAAAGCAACATGGCAAGATATTGAGGGTAATTACTTTGAAGACAAGCCAACCGGATTGCTTGCTGTATGTTTTCAGCATGAAATAGATCATCTTGAAGGAAAGCTATTGGTTGACTATATGTCTTCACTTAAAAGAGACAGGATAAGAAAAAAAGCTTTAAAAGCATGATAATTGAAAAAAATAACGATATATTGAATCATAACTACTTTTACTGGTATTTTAACAGAATTTAGAAGATTTTAAACGATTTTTATATATGAAAATTTTGTATGCTGGTTCATCACAATCATCTGCGGAGATTCTTAAGGCTCTAATTAATGACAATCATGAAATTGTTGGTGTTATAAGCCAACCAGACAAACGCTCTCGAAGATCTAAGGGCCTTGAACCCTCTCATGTGTCAGCAGTTGCTGAAACAGCTAGCATTAAAGTCTATAAACCTTTTAAGCTAGACGAAGTTTTTAAAGAAAAAATTCTATCATTAGATTTTGATCTATTGCTGGTTGTAGCTTATGGCAAAATTTTACCTAAATGGCTGCTTGAAAGTTCAACAAAAATATCAATAAATATTCATTTCTCATTACTACCAAAATATAGGGGAGCGTCACCAATTCAATCAGCACTTTTGAATAATGATGACATGACGGGTATATCAGTTATGAAAATGACTGAAGGTCTTGATGAAGGGCCGGTGTTTATATTTCATAAACTAAAAATCTTAGATTCAGACAATAGAAAAAGTCTTGAACAGAAACTCACATCCCTATGCATAGAAAATATTGAAGATGATCTTAGCAATATTTTTGAAGGAAAGTTGGCACCAGTGGATCAAAATGAAGATAATGCTAGCTACTGCAAAAAAATAGATAAGCTTTCAGGAAAAATAAGTTTTAAGGATGAAAAAACAGATGCAATTTTAAGAAAATATAAAGCGTATTTTGGCTGGCCGGGGTTGTATTTTGAAAAGAATAATCTAATGATTAAAATCCATGGGATCACTGTTGATTGCGAAAATAACGAGATACTAAAAGATAGTGATTATATTTTTAACAATACAGGATTGAAAGTAAAAACAATGGATTCATATATAGTAATCACTCACTTACAATTTCCTGGTAAGGCTATTATTACCTCTACAGACGCAGCAAACTCTTATGCTGAATTTTTTGAAGAATAATTTAATTTAACCATTTCTTCCAATTCACTTAAAAGAGGTTTAATTTATAACTATGAAAATTCTAATACTTGGCGCTGGAAGGGTTGGAAGCAGTCTTGCATCAACATTATCAAGGCAAGAATATGAAGTTAGTATTGTAGATTTAAATAAAGATAAACTTTTAAGTCTGCAAGAAGATAATGATTTGGCAACTGAAATTGGTCATGCATCTCATCCATTAACTCTTCAAAAAGCAGGAGCTGATGAAGACACAATACTTCTGGCGGTAACAAATAGTGATGAGTGCAACATCACATCCTGTCAAATAGCAAAATCTAAATTTAAGGTTAAAAAAACCATTTGTAGATTATCAGATGCTTCTTATCTCGACTCACTTGAAGCATTTGGAAAAAATAGTATAGATATTGCTATTGGCCCTGAAAATGAAGTTACTGAGCACCTTATTGATTTGATTAAGCATCCTGGGGCGGAACAAATAGAGTCTTTTGCAAATGGTTCACTAAAAGTTGTTTCTGTAAAGGCTAGGAAAGACGGGATGCTCGTTAATAGGGAACTGAAAAGTATTAAAAGCGACATGCCTGATACCGATACTTTTGTTCCAGCAATATATAGAAAAGGTAAGCCATTGGTACCGGATGGAAAAACAATCATTAAAGAAAATGATGAGATATATTTTTTAGCTGCAGAAAACGATATTGATGGTGTTGTTCAAGAAATGAGGCTTCAAAAAACTTCATCATCTAGAATAATGATAGTTGGTGGAGGAAAAATAGGCTCTGCATTAGCGCAAGCTCTAGAAGAAGACTATAAAATAAAGGTAATAGATCCAGATAAAGATAGATGTGAGCATCTATCTAGACAATTAAATAGAACAATTGTCCTAAAAGGCGAAGGATCTGATGAAGAATTGCTTAAAAGTGAAAATATAGAAAATATAGATATATTTTGTGCTCTAACCAATGATGATGAGACAAATATCATGTCTGCTTTCCTTGCAAAAAAGCTTGGTGCTAAAAAAACTATTATTATTGTTAATAACTATACATACATAAATATACTTCCAAAAAATTTCGTAGATATTGCACTCTCACCACAGCGACTTACTGTTTCAATGGTTCTGCAACATCTTGCAAAAGGTGATGTGCCTCAAGAGGTTATTCTTAAAATGCAAAGTGGGGCAGAAGCAATTGAAGGAATAATTCATAAAAATAAATTTACTAAAGATTTTTTTGATAAGCCTATCTCACAAATTCCCCTTCCAGAAAATTGTGTAATTGCTGCGGTAATAAGAAGGGAAGAAATATTCATGCATTCAAAAGATTTATTATTGAAAGCTGATGATAGAATTATTGTTTTTATACTTGGAAAAACAGATAAAGAAAAAATAGAAAATCTTTTCCTTCAAGGCTAATGAATTACAAATCAATTTTTAATTTATTGGGGATTTTGCTTGGATTATTTAGCCTTTCATTTATACCTCCTTTATTACTAACTTTTGTTTATAGTGAATCTGGCAGAGAAATATTTCTATATTCATTTATATTTTTATTTTTTTTAGGCGGAACTTTATGGGTATCGACCCGCCAAAAAAATCTTCCCCTAAATATTTCTGACGGCTTTATAATCACGACAATGTTCTGGGTAGTTCTTGCTTGTGCAGGATCAATCCCTTTTTATTTTTTTGGTCTTAGCATCGGTGATTCGATTTTTGAATCAGTTTCTGGGATTACTACTACAGGAGCAACCACAATCATTGGCTTAGATACGCTACCAAAATCTATCCTTTTGTACCGACAACTTCTCCAGTGGATAGGTGGAATGGGTCTAATAATATTAGCAGTGGCTGTTATGCCAGCCTTGGGAATAGGCGGAGGCCAACTTTATAAAATGGAGCTTCCAGGAAGTCATGGCAATCAAAAGCTCACACCAAAGATAACAGACAGTGCAAAAGCTTTATGGAAAATATATGTCGGCCTGACTGTGCTTTGTGCAACTTTATATTTAATTTCAGGCATGAGTTTGTTTGACTCCATTGCTCATAGTTTGAGCACGGTTGCTGGGGGAGGATTTTCAACTCATGACGACAGCATTGGATTTTTTGATAGTGGGCTAATTGAAACTGTTTGTATAGTTTTTATGTTGCTATCTGCTGCCTCATTTGCTGTTCATTATGCAGCAATATTTGGCGGCAAACCCCTCAAGTATTTTTATGATTCTGAATTCAGATTTTTCTTATCAGTAATAATTTTAATTATAATGATATCACTATTAGTACATATCATAAGTAACTCATATGCGGATATATTTTCTGCAATTAAATCTACAATTTTTCATACTGTTTCCATAGTTACGACCTCTGGATTTACTACGGAAAACTTCTCCCTGTGGCCAGGTTTCTTGCCATACCTTTTGCTGGTTGGAGCATTTATGGGAGCATGTTCTCAATCAGTTGGTGGAGGTATAAAAGCATGGCGGGTATTGATAATGATAAATCAAGCATACAAAGAAATACTTAAAACCATTCATCCAAATGCTGTCTTAACTTCTAAGATCGGCTCAAAGGTAATCGATGCAAAAATTGCTGAAAAAGTTTGGGGTTTTTTTTCAATCTATGTCTTTATATTTATGTTCTTGCTTATGGCAATGCTTGGAACAGGATTAAGTTTTGAGTCTGCATTTTCTGCAGTAGGGGCATGTTTAAATAATTTAGGTCCGGGACTTGGTGATGTTGCTAGCAACTATACAAATGTGAGTGGAATTGGAAAGATAATTTTATGTTTTGCTATGATTTTAGGACGGCTTGAAATATTTACTCTTCTTGTTCTGTTCACGCCAGCTTTCTGGAGACGTTAAGTTTTGTAAATATCTTTTGGCTCTTTTGAAAGTTTTCTAAACTTTTTATATTCCCAGGAATATTCTGCAGGAGATTTTTTAATTTGGTTTTCCATTTCTAAGTTCATAACATCTACTCCATTTTCGTTGTAAATCTCCTTATTGGGATCTACAAAATTTATAACATGGCCAATATCTTTTTCATAAGATAAATACGACATAAGGATTTGTTTTTTAGATTTTCTGGCAAGCTTCGGGGCAAGCGCAAATGAATAACACTCATGGCCAAAAAATGTTGAGTACGTGCCAAGACCATTCGCTGGAACTTGATCAGATGCCATACAAGTCATTTGATTATTCATTAAAGAGTTAAGAATGGATTTCACTCCTCCTATTCCAGTTTCTACCATTTTACAATCTCCCTCTTCTCTTAATTTTTTAACAAATCTATTTATTGGTTTTGATTTAATCTTTTTATATAAAGATGTGTGCGCTCTTTGAGAACTTATCCATCTCAACATAAAATCTATGCTTCTGTTATGGAGAGCAAAAATTATCAACCCATCTTTCTTTGCATTAGTGTTAAATAAAAATCTATTGTTTATTTTTTTGGTCTGATAAATAATTTTTGTACTTGATCTTGACCAGGTATATAAAGTTTCATAAATACTTTTTAGTGTTTCCAGGTAGCTTGCTTTGGCAAGCGAATCTAGCTCTTGACTTGAAAGATTAGGAAAAACAATTGAAAGATTCTTCCTCGTTACCCTAAATGGAGTTAATGTCCTCAAAATACGAAGGGGCAAAAATTTAAACACGCCATCACACACATTAAATGCTAGTTTTAGTGGATAAATACTAAAAATATAGAAAATTATTTTCATTTAGGTTCTTTTTCTAATTATCATCACTTAACTATTTTATATGCTTATCTATATAGAGGTGAACAAAAACTATATAGATATAATAAAAATGATTGCATAATGTAATCATTAAAATAACAAATTTAAGGGTTTATTTTGACAGCAAAAACAATGGAAGAACTTGTAGCTCTTTGTAAAAGAAGAGGATTTATATTTCAATCAAATGAAATTTATGGGGGCCTACAGGGCCTGTATGATTATGGCCCACTTGGAGTTGAACTCAAAAATAACTTGAAGCAAGCATGGTGGAGAGAAATGGTTTTTGATAGGGACGATGTGGAGGGTTTAGATGCTTCGATTTTAACTAAGCCAAATGTTTTAAAATTTTCTGGTCACGAAGATACCTTCTCTGATCCCATGGTTGATTGTAAATCCTGTAATCAACGCTTTAGAGCTGATCAAGTGCCTGATCACTGTAAAGAGGATGATCTTACTGAGCCAAGACAATTTAACCTAATGTTTAAAACTGCTGTTGGTCCAGTTGAAGATAAAGATTCATTTGCATATTTAAGACCTGAAACAGCTCAAAATATTTTTACAAACTTCAAAAACGTTGTAGATTCAACCTCTAGGAAGGTCCCTTTTGGGATTGCACAAATTGGTAAAGCCTTCAGAAATGAAATTACTCCTAGAAATTTTATCTTTAGGGTTAGAGAGTTTGAACAAATGGAGCTTGAGTTCTTTGTTGTTCCTGGAACTGATGATGAATGGCATAAAGCTTGGGTTGATGCAAGATTAAAGTGGTGGGATGAACAAGGTGTAAGTGATGAAAATATAGAGCTGTACCATGTTCCTAAGGATGAGCTTGCTCACTACTCAAAAGCTACAGTAGATATTATGTACAAGTTTCCCCATGGTCTTGAAGAGTTGGAAGGTATTGCGAATCGTACAGACTTTGATTTAGGTTCTCATAGTAAAAATCAATCTGAGTTAAATATTCAGGCAGCTGTTATGGAAAATAATGAATCAAATGCAAGGCTTGCAACACAAAACTTAGAAACAAAAGAGTGGTGTGTTCCATACGTTATAGAGCCCTCGGCGGGAGTAGATAGAGGGGTTCTAGCTGTATTAAATGAAGCATATAAAGTAGAAGACCTTGAGGATGGAAAAACCAGAACTGTTTTGAACC
Source organism: SAR86 cluster bacterium (assembly GCA_003331545.1). Classification (GTDB taxonomy): domain Bacteria; phylum Pseudomonadota; class Gammaproteobacteria; order Magnimaribacterales; family D2472; genus D2472. The sequence continues at coordinate 9,115 of QOPC01000011.1, read as the reverse complement.
TTAAACCTCATCTTTCCCCTATAAAAGCAGCAGTCATTCCGCTTAAAAAGAATCATGATGGTCTGGTAGAGATTGCATCAAACATAAAAAAGAATCTACAGCAGTTACGATTAGGTAGAATCCTGCTTGAAAATTCAGGAAATATTGGAAAAAGCTATAGGCGTCATGATGAAATTGGAACTCCACTATGTATTACAGTTGATTTTGATAGTCTAGAGGATAACTCTGTCACTGTCCGAGATAGGGATTCAATGAAGCAAACAAGAATAGAAATATCTAAGCTTTCTAAATATTTGGAGGACTTGATTTTAAATTAGACAAATGTCTACATTTGATGAGTGTACATAATAAAAATTATTTTATTTTATTTGATTTTTTTGTTTAGCCTTGTTTTTGTATCTTTAATAATTATTATTTCTTCATTATTTCTAACAGTTCAATCAATACAAGGTATTGGAAAAATTTGGATTATATTTATCCTCAAAGCCTTAAAGTTACTCTGCGGGATAGGCTGGAATATTAAGGGTATTGAAAATATTCCGCCCACTCCATTTGTTATGGTTTCTAATCATCAAAGCCCATGGGAATCTTTTTTTCTTCAAACATTATTTCTACCAACAAGCAGCATAATGAAAAAAGAAATTCTTATTATTCCTTTTTTTGGCTGGGCAATCTCAAGATTGAAACCTATTTCAATAAATAGAAAACTAAAGATGGAGAGCCTCAGAAAAGTTATAGCAGATGGTGGTGAAAGAATACAAGAGGGTTATGCGGTACTAGTTTTTCCTGAAGGAACAAGAAAGAATCCAAAAGATGGTATAGGGAAATTTGGAATTAGTTGTGGTGTTCTGGCCGCAAACGAATCAGTGCCAATTATTCCCATTTGTCATAATTCAGGAAAGTACTGGTTAAATAAGTCGTTTAAGAAAAAGAGTGGAGACATAAGTATTGTTGTTGGTAAGCCGCTCTATGGTTCTGACCCAAAAAAATTAACCGAAGAATCTCGCTCCTGGATTAAAAAAACTTATTCAATAATTGGCTAGATATCTAGGTTTGATACTGAAAGAGCATTTGTTTCGATAAAGTCTCTTCTAGGCTCAACGTCATCACCCATTAGTGTTTCGAACATATCGGTTGCTTCTTGAGCATCTTTGATGTCTACCCTCATCATCCTTCTATTCTCAGGATCCATTGTTGTATCCCAGAGCTGATCTGGATTCATTTCACCTAAACCTTTGTAACGTTGAACATCAATCCCTTTAGAGCCTGATTTAGATAAGTCTTTGATAGCGGCATCTTTTTCTTCCTCATCAGATGCATAAACAAAGGTTTTACCTTTAGAAATTTTATATAAGGGTGGCATAGCAATATATACATGACCTTTTTCTAAAATATCGTAATATTGCTGATAGAAGAATGTTAAGAGCAGTGTTCTGATGTGAGAACCATCAACATCTGCATCAGTCATAATTATGATTCTGTGATACCTAAGTTTCTCTATATTAAAATCTTCAGTTCCAATACCACATCCCAGTGCCTTAACCAAAGTACCAATTTCTGCTGAAGACAAGACTTTATCTATTCTTGCTTTCTGGACATTAAGGATCTTTCCTTTTAAAGGCAAAATAGCTTGATTCTTTCTATTGCGGCCTTGTTTTGCAGAGCCACCAGCTGAATCACCCTCAACTAAATATATTTCTGATAAAGCTGGATCTTTTTCTTGGCAGTCTGCCAGTTTTCCTGGCAATCCGGCTAGTTCGAGGACCCCTTTTCTTCTGGTCATCTCTCTTGCTTTTCTAGCAGCCTCTCTAGCTAAAGCTGCTTCAGAGACTTTTGACAGTATTGACATTGCTTCTTTTGGATTTTCTAAAAGAAATTCATTCAAGCCTTTACTTAACACTGAACTAACTATTCCTTCAACTTCAGAAGATACCAATTTTTCTTTGGTTTGAGATGAGAATTTTGGATCAGGTACTTTAACTGAGATTACTGCAATTAAACCTTCTCTAACATCTTCTCCAAGAAGCTCTACTGGTGAGTTTTTATTTAACTCTTCTTTCTTAATGAATGCTTTTAGAACTCTAGTTAGGCTTGATCTAAAGCCAGATAAGTGAGTGCCGCCATCTTTTTGAGGGATGTTGTTGGTATAGCATAAAACGCTTTCGTTATAAGAGTCATTCCATTGCATAGCAACCTCAACTGTCACTCCCTCTTGGCCACCTTCACATTGAATTGTTTGACATAGTGCCGACTTTCTTCCTCTTAAATAATCTACATAGCTTGAAACGCCGCCCTCATTCTTGAATTTTTTCGATTTTCCTGTTCTTGCGTCAGTTACCTCAATGCTAACTCCTGCATTTAAGAAAGAGAGCTCTTGAACCCTTTTATTAACCCTTTCAGCCTCAAAATTTATAGAGGTGAATATTTTGTCTGAAGCTGAAAAAGTTATCTCTGTACCTGTATCTTTCGATGCTTTTATCTTTTTTAGCTTAGTTTTGGCTAAACCTTCGCTGTATTTTTGCTGATACATGCCCCCATCTCTGCATATTGTGAGAGTTAACTCCTTTGATAGTGCGTTAACAACAGATACACCAACACCATGTAAGCCCCCAGATACTTTGTATGAATTATCATCAAACTTTCCGCCTGAGTGAAGAGTGGTCATTATTAGCTCTGCTGCGGGCACGCCTTCCCCTTTATGTGTATCGACCGGTATACCTCTTCCATTATCTTTAACAGTGATAGATTCATCTTTATTGATAATAATGTCTATCTTAGAACAGTGTCCTGCCATAGCTTCATCGATGCAATTATCAACAACCTCAAATATCATATGGTGCAGGCCAGAACCATCATCTGTATCGCCTATATACATGCCAGGTCTTTTTTTAACAGCTTCAAGACCTTTCAGAACCTGAATATTTGAGGAATCATATTTCTTAGTATCTGTTTTCTTTTTTGGCATTTTTTTAATTTAATTGTTCCACGTGGAACTTTTTAAATGATTGTTTGTTACCCATTATTTTACTACCAAATAGGTCAACAATGTTTGAAAATATAAAACGATTTTCGATATATTTTAATATAGGTAAAAAGCACTCCAACATTTCTGAGTCAAGTTCTGAGGAAAGATCGTCAAGAAGTAAAATAGGGCTCAGATTAAATGATCGCCCTAAGTAAATATTTTGAGAAAGGGACCAGAGAATTGAAAGCAATTTTTGCTCTCCACGAGAAAATATATCTTTTATAAGTAAGCCCTTACTTTCAAATATTACATCAGCTTTATGGGGTCCTACAGTCGTAATTTTTCTTTTTAAGTCAACTGTATTTGAGTTTTTTAAACAAGTTTCAAAACCTATTTTGTTATCAAAACCTGGTTTTAAATATATATCAATATCATAAAATATTGCAGCTCTTTCATTTTCAACAACTAACTTTTTTACAAGATCATCGTAAATTACTTTTACCTCCTGAACTAAGTTTTCTCTGAGATTGTTTAAATTTTCTCCATGCTTTATAAGTATTGGGTCATATGCTTTTGCTTGGGTTAAATCTCCAAGCTTTAAAGCTGAGTTTCTTTGTTTTAATGAACGAAAATAACCGAACCAATCCTTGGAATAATTGACAGATGCTATAAAAAGACCTCTATCTAACTGTTTTCTTCTGTATTCTGGGGCATTGTCATTATAAAAAAAGGTTTTACTATCAATGGAAAATGATGGAAATGCTCTGACTAGTTCGCTAATAGTAACTTTAGAGTTATTAATTTTTATACTTATAGGTTTATTTTTAGCCTTATTAACCTCTAAAATTGCACCTGAATTATCATCATAAGCCTTTATTATAAAGGTTTCGGCGCCTTTTTTTATAAGGGACTCTAAGTTTGATGTTCTAAACGACCTTCCGGAGCTAGCAACATAGATAGATTCTAGTATTGATGTCTTGCCACAGCCATTTTTTCCATAAAACAAGCTAGAACTTGAAGATAAATCAATAAGCAGGGAATCAAAGCACCTAAAGTTTCGCAGTTCTATTTTTGAAAAAGCCACAAACCTATATAAGGAGCGGCATTACAACATACTTTGGGCTATCGCTGCCCGGAGGAGTCAATAAACAGCTTTTATCGGATCCAAAAAAATTAATATGGCATGTGGCTGTTTGCATGTGAGACATTATTTCTTGGAGGTACGTGACGTTAAATGCTATATCAAGTTCGTCACCACTATACGAGGCGGGAAAAAATTCCTCGGCCTCTTCTTGCTCTGGATTATTGGCAGAAATTCGAACGCCATCTGATGAGGTAATTAATCTTATGCCTTTGTATTTTTCACTTGATAAAACCGAAACTCTGCTTAAAGTGTCAGAAAAATCTTTAACATTAATTTCCAAAACTGAGCTTTCACCAGAAGGAATAACTTGCTGATAATCTGGAAACTTACCGTCTATTAATTTACTTTTAAAAATTATATTTCCGACCATAAGCTCCAAAGAAGAATCATTAATTTTTAACTCAGCATCGCCATCGCCATCTGCTAAAAATTTCCCCATTTCATTAATAGATTTTCTGGGAATGATTCCTGAAAAACTATGTTCTGAATTGGTGTCGATATTGGCAACAGCCAATCTATGTGCGTCTGTAGTAACGGCTGTAATTTCTCCATTATTAATCGAAAGATATAGACCATTAAGGTAGTGTCTCCAATCCTGATTCCCCATTGCGAACGATGTATTTTTAATCAATTCGCGTAAGTCTTTTGCCGGTATAACTAATGGAGAGTCACCCGAGTCAATATCAAAAATAGGAAAGTCTGAAGATGGTAACGTTGATAGTGAGTACTTACCATTATTGGTTTTTATATTTAATTTTTCTCCATTCAGTGAGAGATTTATCTCCTCCCCATCAGGTATTAATCTACATAATTCATTTAATTTTTTTGCTGACGTTGTAATTTTTCCAGCAGATTCAACGCTGGATAATGGACCTCTGGTCGTTACTTCGGATTCTAAATCTGTGGCGGTTAATTTAAATGAATTTTCATTAACTTCTAATAAGACATTTGCCAGAATAGGGAGTGTTTGTCTTTTCTCAACAACGCCCAGTGTTGTATTAAGAGCAAGAACAATATCCTCTTTTTTAACTGTAATTTCCATCTAGTTTGTTAAGGTCCTATTTAGATTTCTATAGTCCTCTTCCAGTGAGGGAATTTCTTTTCTAAGTTCTTTAATTTTGCTGCAGGCGTGAAGCACAGTTGTATGATCTCTTCCATTAAATGCTTCTCCGATCTCAGGCAAGCTGTGATTGGTTAAAGATTTAGTTAAGGCCATGGCCAATTGCCTTGGTCTAGTAATAGATCTGCTTCTCCTTTTGGATAAGAGATCAGAAAGTTTAATGTTGTAGTACTCTGCAACTGTTTTTTGAATATTGTCTATGCTTACCATTTTTGCAGAAATTACAAAAAGATCTTTTAATGCTTCTTTAACAAAAGGTATGTCAATTTCTTGATCGGCAAAGCGAGAGTTTGCAACCACTCTTTTAAGTGCACCCTCGAGCTCTCTAATATTTGACCGAATTCTTTGCGCAATGTATATAGCACAATCATTTGGCAGGGTTACGCCCATTGAATTAGCTTTGCTAAGAAGAACGGCAGCCCTAGTTTCAAGTTCCGGGGGTTCAATAATTACGGGTAAACCCCAGCCAAGCCTTGATTTAAGGCGTTCTTCAAGACCATCTATCTCTTTTGGGTATTTATCACAGGTGAGGATCATTTGATGATTTCTGTCCAAGAGCGCATTAAATGTGTGAAAGAACTCTTCTTGTGACTGCTCTTTTCCTGCAAAAAACTGTATATCATCGATAAGCAAGGCATCTGCGTTCCTGTAAAATTCCTTAAATTCGCTCATAGCACCTAATTGAAGGGCTTTTACCATGTCTGCAACAAATTTCTCAGAGTGGACGTAGACTATTCTTTTTGAGGTATCAGAATTAAGAATTTCATTGCCAACAGCATGCATTAAGTGCGTTTTCCCCAAACCAACGCCCCCATATATAAATAATGGATTATAGTCACCTTTGGGGTTTGCGGCTACTTGCTTGGCTGCAGCGAGAGCCATATGATTTGACTTACCCTCTACAAAGGTATCAAAAACAAAATGTTGAACGAGTCCAGGAGTATTTTCTTCCGTAACATTAAGTTTTTCGACAAATGTTGACTTATCAAGTGTTTTAAACTTTACATTTAGTGATTCATCAGATTTGTTAACTAAATTTTCAATGATTTGACCTAAGTTTTCTTTAACGTAGGTGAGAACAAAGTCGTTGGGGGCACTGATTTCAAGATTATTTTGATTTATATCTGCTCTTAAGGGCTTAATCCAAGTGTTAAACTCTTCCTGAGAAAGCTTTGCTTCAAGTTTTTCAGTACATTCTGACCAAAATTTCAATTTTTATAACCTCTGATTGAAAAGTTAGTCTAACAAAAACCAACAAGATATCTACAGCATAAGCATATGTATTTTCTGTGGATAACTTGTTGGTATCTAACATGCTTTTTTTAATTCATTTTTTCTTTCATTTCATGGGTAATGCTTTATAATTTTCGACTCAATTTTTGAGTAATTATGAAAAGAACATTTCAACCAAGTACGTTAAAAAGAAAAAGGACTCATGGTTTTAGGGCAAGGATGTCCACGAAAGCCGGTAGAGCTGTTATCGCAAACAGAAGGAAAAAGGGTCGAAAAGTCTTAACTGCTTAAAATTAAGGCTACACCATCTCAAAAAAAATCTATCAATCCAGTTATGCCTCAATATATTTTGATACAGAATATCCAGATCAAAAAATTAAGATAATAGTAAAAAAGAAAGATTACTCATTAGCCGTGCACAGAAATAAAGCTAAGCGTTGGGTAAAAGAAATATTTAATACAGGTTATAGGAGCAATGGTTATGTGGTGGTGGTTCGCCGAGGTTTCTTGCAAGAGGGTTATGCCAATATATGCGTTGACTTTCAAAATTCTTTAGATAACTTTGTAAATAATGTTAATGGTTATTAATATGAAAAAGTTTCTAATACACATGATTAATTTCTATCAAAAATACTTAAGTTTTTTGTTGGGGAATAACTGCAGGTTTGAACCCACCTGTTCTGAGTATAGTAAAGAAAGCATAAAAATTCATGGGGCTGTTTTAGGTGGTTTTTATTCTATAAAAAGAATTATTAAATGTGGCCCTTGGTCAAAAGGTGGGATAGATGAGGTTATAAAATGAATTGGAGATATCTTTACATAGGTTCAGTTGTTGCCCTTTCATATATTTTGTTTTTATCTTGGAATGCTGAAAAAGAAATAAAGCAAGAGGTTGCTGAAGCAACAGCAATAGACCAAAACAAAAACCAGTTATCGTTGCCGTTAGGTGAAGACAATGGTTTTGTTGAAATAGAGAATGAAAAGCTTGTTGTAAAAATTAGTCCTGAATCTGGAAAGGTTTGGGAGGCAAGACTTAAAGAGCATACCTATCTCAATAATGAAGATTCTCTGGGTGTTAGATTATTCGGTTTTGATAATATTTCTGGTTTTAAGTTTTACTTAAACAGTGGGTTTGTGTCAGAAGGGGGTGAGTTTAAGGTTGTGAACACTTTGCCGTCCTCAGTTGAACTTGTTTCGGCTGATGGGAAAATCTCAAAAATAATTTCCTTAAAAGAAAATGATTATGAATTATTAATTAATGATGTTTGGATTGGTGATATGCCTGTTGATGTTCCTACGCCCTATGTTGCGATGTACAGAACAAATGGTAAGCCCTTGGATGCAAGAGATAATTTCTTTGAGAATAGCTCTTATACGGGCGTCGCTTTTAATACCCCTGAAGAGCCTTATGCAAACAGTAGGCTAAGGAGTATTGATGAGCGAATAGAGTATTTTCAACGCGGGGGATGGGTTGCTTTTATTCAAAAGTATTTTATGGCTGCAATACTGACTCCAGCCGACAGAGTGCAAACTTTGTCTGCAATTTCACCATCTGGTGAATCAGATGTTTATGTTTTGGGGTCAATGTTGAGAGAGGTTAAAGCTAGCGATCTGAGGTCTGGTGTTGAACATAGAGTTTTTCTTGGCCCCAAAATTCGCTCTGATTTAATTGGAAGAGCGTCTGATTTAGAGCTTACTATCGACATGGGGTGGTTTTGGTTTTTAGCTCAACCCCTGATGATGTTATTGAGCATGATAAATAGTGTGGTGGGTAATTGGGGGGTCTCCATTATCTTGTTGACTGTATTGGTTAAGTTGCTTTTATGGCCTTTGTCTGCGAAAGGTTTTGCTAGTATGGCTAAAATGCGAACAGCTCAACCCAAACTGAAAGAAATTCAAGAAAGGTATAAAGACGATAGGGCGAAGCTTGGAACCGAAATGATGGCCTTGTATAAAAAAGAAGGGATTAATCCTGCTGGTGGCTGTTTCCCGTTATTGCTTCAAATGCCTGTTTTTATTGCATTCTTTTTTTGTTTACGAGAAAGTGTGGAGCTTAGACATGAGTCTTTCTTTTTCTGGATACAGGATTTGTCTGCGCCAGATCCATTTTTTATTTTACCTGTCATATTTGCCGCTCTTATGTATTTAACTCAACAGCTGAATCCTCAGCCCCCGGGAATGGATCCCACTCAGGCACAAATTATGAAGTTTATGCCGGTAATGATTGCAGCAATCTTTATTATTATGCCCGCTGGTTTGGTTTTATATTCTGTTGCCAACAGCGCAATATCACTGATACAACAAAGGTCTCTGTACAAAAAATACGGGGCCAATATATACACAACAAGCGGCGGCAGCGGGTAATAGGAGCTGTTCTTGATTTTTGCTCTTGCTACTCCGGTTGCTCAGTCAGCGCTTGGTGTTTTCAGAATCTCGGGTGCTGGATGTTGTGATGTTTTTAATCAAGCGCTTAATAAACCAATACTTGAATACAGGAAAGTCTTTCTTAGAGAAATTATGCTGGCGGGAAGAGTGGTTGATAAGTGTTCTTTAGTTTACTATTCGGCACCGAATAGTTATACAGGCGAGGACTCTGTCGAAGTTTTCTGTCACGGGGGCCTCTCGGTGATTGGGTCTCTTACTGGTTTGTTTT
>QOPC01000010.1 GCA_003331545.1 SAR86 cluster bacterium | reverse complement strand
GGCTCATCTAATAGCGAAAGCTTCAAAGAGAGGCCTTCTTTCTCCCGAAGGAGGTATACGGTATTAATCCGGGTTTCCCCGGGCTATCCCCTTCTACTAGGTAGATTCCTACGCGTTACTCACCCGTCCGCCGCTCTACTCATATCCGAAGATACTTTCTCGCACGACTTGCATGTGTTAAGCCTACCGCCAGCGTTCAATCTGAGCCATGATCAAACTCTTCAATTAATATCATGTTGTGTTACTTTTATAAAATATTAAAAATAACTAAAAATATATATCTCGTATTTTGAACACCCACACGAGTAACCAAATATGTTAAAAGAACATGCCGGCTCTAGGCCGGAACGAAGAATTGTATACCCTTAGGCATAAATATCAACCAGTTTTATAACTAATTTTTGTCTTTATTTACAAGGCGTTCTGAATTAAGAAACTTCATCTTAGATCGAAGCTCAGATCCAACTTTTTCAATGGAGTGTGAAGCAGTGCTTTTGCGCTCTTCTTTCATGATTGGGCCACCAGAGCCATCATTACTTTGACGACAATCATTTAAAAATTTGTCTGCAAATTCTCCAGTTTGAATTCTTTTTAATATTCCCCTCATAGCATCTTTTGTGTCATTAGTGATTATCTTAGGACCACTAACATAGTCACCAAATTCTGCAGTATTAGAAATTGAGTAATGCATATTTGCAATTCCACCTTCGTGAATTAAGTCAACTATGAGTTTTGTTTCATGCAAACATTCAAAATAAGCCATCTCTGGGCTATAACCTGCTTCAACTAAAGTCTCGTAGCCTGCTTTTATTAGTGCAGTCATACCGCCACATAATACTGCTTGTTCACCAAATAAATCAGTTTCTGTTTCTTCTTTAAATGTAGTTTCTAATACGCCTGCTCTAGTGCCTCCATTAGCTTGAGCATAAGACAATGCAATCTCCTTGGCGGTATGGTCATTGGGATTTTTTCCATCCTGAAATATTGCAATTAATGATGGAACCCCTCCACCATTTAGATAAGTGCTGCGAACCGTATGTCCTGGTCCCTTGGGAGCAATCATTATTACCGAAGTATTATCTCCAGGGATAATTTTTTTGAAGTGGATATTAAAACCATGCGCAAATGCCAAAACTGCATTAGGTTTTAAATTAGGCTTAATCTCAGATTCATAAAGTGCTTGTTGAAACTCATCAGGCGCTAGAATCATTACAAGATCGGCTCCAATTACTGCATTTGAAACTTTGGCAACTTTTAATCCAGCACTTTCAGCTTTTGCCCAAGAAGATGATCCCTCGCGCAATGCAACAGTAACATCCACTCCAGATTCATGAAGATTATTAGCATGGGCATGACCTTGTGAACCATATCCAACTATAGTCACTTTCAGATTTTGAATTATTGAAATATCTGCGTCATCTTCATAAAAAATTTTCATTTGATTTACTCCTAAATTTTTAAAACCTTTGTACCTTCATGCAATCCTATGCTTCCAGATCTGGCTATTTCAAGCAGATTTACTTTGCCAATAGCTTTAATTGCAACTTCGATATCACTTGAAGGGCCCCAAGCTGACACGACCATAGCATCTTTATTCTTTTCGTGAATTTTTCCATTTAAATTTTTTAGGATTTTTTGTATCTTGGAACTCTGTTTAAACTTTATCATTATGAACTCATACTCATGATGATCGCCTTCAGTTAAGTCAGATACTTTTATCACATCGATAATTTTATTTATTTGCTTTGTTATTTGCTCAACATCGTGCTCAGAACCTCGAGTTGTAACTGTCATCCTTGAGTAACTCCCATCAAAAACAGGCCCAACATTCAGAGTTTCAATGTTATATCCGCGTTGATGGAATAATCCAACCACTCTTGCAAGTGCTCCAGGCTTATTTTCTATTAATATAGAAATTATTCTTTTCATACTTTAGTATTTTTACTAATCCACATATCTTTCATGCTGCCATTGGGAGCGACAAGCATAGGATAAACATGTTCATTTGGGTCAACATAAACATCAACAAAAACTAATCTGTCTTTCATTGCAAAAGCTTTTTCTAATGTTTTCTTAAGTTGCGATTTCTTAGTAACCTTTAAACCAACGTGCCCATAAGATTGAGTAAGCTTTACAAAATCTGGCAAAGAATCTGCATATGTACTTGCGGAGTGCCTTCCACCATAGTTCATATCCTGCCATTGTCTGACCATTCCTAGCGCCTCATTGTTTATATTAATGATTTTTATTGGGAGATTGTATTGAAGGCAAGTAGAAAGCTCTTGAATGCACATTTGAATGCTGCCCTCACCGGTAACACATACAACCTCATCCTTTGGAAAAGCTAATTTAACGCCCATGGCTGCTGGCAAACCAAAACCCATAGTCCCCAGCCCACCAGAATTTACCCATCGCCTAGGCTTATTAAAATGATAATATTGAGCTACAAACATTTGATGCTGACCAACGTCAGAGGTAACCCAAGCATTGCCATTTGTTGCATGATAAAGTTCTTGCACAACAACCTGCGGGAGAATCATTTTAGATTTATTCTTCTTAAGATATAACTCATGATCAAGACCATGCTTGGCACGCCAAGTAGAAATTTGTGAATTCCACTCGTCAAGCGCATCTGAATCAATTTTGAGTTTTGAGCGTTTAATTTCTTTAATTAAAGCAGCAATAGATTCTTTTACTTGACCAACTATTGGTATGTCTGCATTAATTATCTTTGAGATAGACGCAGGATCTACATCAATATGAATAATTCTTGCTTTAGGAGAAAATAGTGAGGGGGTATTAGTAATTCGATCATCAAATCTTGCGCCTATTGCAATGATTACATCTGCATTATGCATTGCCATATTAGCCTGATAAGTTCCGTGCATTCCAAGCATTCCCATAAAATATTTATCGTTTGCAGGATATGCTCCAAGTCCCATTAATGTATTTGTGACTGGCACTTTTATTAGCTTATTAAGGGCTATCAATTCTTTATGAGCATTCCCTAAAATTACTCCTCCACCGGCATAAATTACCGGACGCTCGGCAGATAATATATTTTTACAGGCCTTCTTAATTTGCCCTGGATGCGGCAATATCTGTGGCTGATACGAACGCAAGGAAATTTCTTTTGCTCTTTTGTATTCATAAAGCTTAGATGGATCTGTTTTATCTTTTGGGATATCTATAACGACCGGACCGGGTCTACCTGTTGTGGCAATGTGAAAAGCCTCTTGGACTATGCGCGGAATATCTTTGGTGTTTTGGACGATAAAACTATGCTTAACTATTGGTCTTGAAATTCCAATCATATCTGTCTCTTGAAAAGAATCAGTGCCAATTAGGTGACTTTGGACCTGTCCAGAAATAACAACAAGTGGAATTGAATCCATGAATGCTGTAGCAAGACCAGTTATTGCATTTGTTGCTCCTGGTCCCGATGTAACCAATGCAACGCCAGGTTTGCCAGTGGCTCTAGAATAACCATCTGCAGCATGAGTAGCCCCTTGTTCATGACGAACTAAAATATGCTCGCAAGCTTTTTGCTTAAAAATGGAGTCGTAAATATGCAAAGCAGCACCACCAGGGTAACCAAAAATAAATTTTACTCCCTCATCTTTGAGGGCGCGCATAAGGAGGTCTCCACCTGAAAGTTTCATTTATTTAAAATATTTACCTAAAAGTAATGAGTTTTATACATCAATTGTGTGTAAAAACAAGTTTTTTTCTTTATTTACAGGGCTTTAGAGCTTACTTGAGTAATTTTATAAGAGATTGAATGTCATCTGGAACATCTACTTGAAATTCAAACAAATCTTTGCTTTTTATGCTTGGAAATTTAATTTTTGATGCATGCAGAGCTTGTCTCGGAAAATTTTGTATATGGCTTACCAAATCCCTAGGAGTATCTTTGATGACATGATTTCTAGAGTTATAGAGTCCATCCCCAATTATAGGTAATTTTTGATTACTTAAATGAACCCGAATTTGGTGAGTTCTTCCAGTTTCAATTACAACAGAAATGTGAGAGTAACCCCTGTAGTGCTTGATTAATGAAATATGAGATAAAGCATCTCTTCCATTATCCGCCACTCTCATTTTTACTCTATTCCTTGAATCTCTTAGTATGGGAAGATCTATAGAAAAACTTCCAATAACTTGTCCAACAACAACCGCCTCATATTCTTTATAAATTTCTCTTTCTTGTAACTTGTTTACGAAAAAATTTCTAAATTTTTCGTTTCTAGCAATAACTAACAAGCCTGAGGTATCTTTATCTAATCTGTGAACTATTCCACAACGTGGAAGCTTTTTAAGCTCTGGGAAATGAAATGCTAGAGCGTTTGCCAATGTTCCATTGTGACAACCTGCTCCCGGATGCATTACTAACCCCGATTGTTTATTGATGATCAAGAAATCTTCATTTTCTTCAATAATGTTTATTGATATGTTTTCTCCATCCCAAGACACTCTATTCTCAAAAACTGGCTCTAAAGAAAGCTCGTCTCCAGTATGAACTTTATCCTTAGGTTTGAGGCTTTCTCCATTCACCAAAAGATTACCTTGCTGTATCCATTTTTGAATTTGACTTCGCGAGAAATCTTCAAACACTATTGTTGCAGCTTGATCCAAGCGAGAATGATTGTGCTTTTCATGGATATTTTTATGGATCATAGTATCTATCTAAAAACTTTATAATTATCTTACAATCTAAAGCAATTGAATTAACCCAAATGCATTAATAAATGTAAAATACATATCGATGTCACAATTCATAAAATATTCACGATTTCATGTCGCAGCAATAATTGCTCTCTCTGCAATCATAATGACTGGCTGCAACTCAGATGAACAAGTCATGGAGAGGCCTGAGAAAGTTTACTATGATACTGCTCAAAGAAGGATGAAGGCTAATAACTTCTTTTCTGCTATCGAGTCCTTGCAAGCCATCGAAGCAAGATACCCATTTGGACAATATGCAGAACAAGCTCAATCAGAGTTAATTTATGCTTACTACATGAACGGCGAGGATGAAGCATCTCATGAAGCAGCAGAAAAATTTATTCGATTAAACCCACGACATCCAAATATTGATTATGCATATTTCATGAGGGGCATTGCCAGTTATACCAGAGATAAAGGAATGTTTGCCAGAATCTTTAAATCTGATCTTTCAAATCGTGACATCTCGGGTGCAAAACAGGCTTTTGGAGAACTATCAGAGTTCTTGACTAGATTTCCGCAAAGTCAATACGCTCCATATGCCTCTCAAAGATTAATTTTTTTAAGAAGCTTAATTGCGAAAAATGAGCTAGTCGCCGCAGAATATTATCTTCAAAGAAAAGCATATGTAGCAGCACTTAGAAGAGCAAAATATGTAATTGAGAATATCCCAAATTCATCAGAAACAATGCGTGCTTTAAAAATTATCAGAGAGTGTTATGAAGCTTTGGGCTATTTTGAACTAATGGAAGACATTGAAATTGTTATTAAAGACAATGGAGGTTCTGTTATAAAAAAATCTGAATCTTCTTCTTGGAATTTCTTTTCAAGGAAAGCTCCAGCACCAAGCAAAAATTAATTTTTTTAAAGACCTGCAACTAAAGAATAAAGCTCTTTTGTAATTTGATTATTGGTTTGATATATCTTTCTGAGATCGTGTTGTTGATTACATACAAATCCATAGCCTAAATTAGAATCTAAATCGCCAAAGGCAACTGCACCACCAACACCTGCGTGACCAAACATTTTTGAATGTTCGTTATTAAAGATGCTACCAGCTGTTGCAATGCCGCCTTCAAGCTCAAATCCAAGGCCAAATTTTATATCAGCACCAAATAAAACCGAATCCGGACCAGATGAATGCGGAGTAATTGCAAGCTCAAGAGTATCTCTACTTAAAATTGAATTTTCCGTTCGAGAGGAAATATTGCTTAGTATTCCATATAACTTGGCTAAACTTTTCGCGGTTCCATGACCATTTGCCGAAGGAATTTCTGCAAGCCTCCAGTCATCTGAATTAGGAAAATCAATACCATCTTCTTCTCTTCTCTGAAAGGCTTCAAGAAAATCGCCTTTAAGCAATGCTGATTTCAATGTTTTTATTTTTGTAGGCAGTATTAAATTTGGAAAAAATTTTAAAAATTTCACTTGCTCAATATTCTGAATAAAATCTAGCATCAACATATCTGCACATCTTGAAAAATCTTCTTTCTGCAAACCAATATGAAAATCAATGTCATGGGGTATGGCTATTTCTTCTTGAAAGTACTCACCCACAGTACGGCCATCAACTCGCCTAAAAAGCTCACCAACTAACCAACCATAGGTTAGAGCATGATACCCTTGAGAGGAACCCGGGGCATTATAGGGAGTTTGAGCTTCAAGATGGTTTACAAAATTCTGCCAGTTCTGCCATGAACCCTTAGGCATGCCATTTTGAAAGCCAAACATACCCGCTCTATGACATAAAAAATCACTAACTATAGTGTCCTCTTTGCCATTACATCCATATTCAGGCCAGTAGTAGCTTACCTTTTGATTATAATCTAGTTTGCCTTCATCAATAAGCTTTGATACACAGATTGCGGTTATGCCTTTCGTAACTGAAAAAACATTGATCAGAGTGTTTTCTTCCCATTCCAAACTTTTATTAGAATCTTTATGACCGCCCCAAAGATTGACGATTACTTCACCCTTATATTCAATGGCTAAAGCTGCTCCGGTTTCAAAACCACTCTCTAAAGAATAAGAAAATATATCTTTAATTTTTTTGAATCTTGGATCGCATTGCCCTTTAATCACGATGTTGAGTAATTAGTTTTTGTCAGTCTTTGAGTCATTTGAAAATTTTTTAATATTTTGATTTTTAAAACTTAATTTCTTACTTTACTATCAATTAAAACTGCAATTAAAAGCGCTGGCTTATGTCCATGGTTTACCCATGCATGATTAGTCCCTCTTTGAACAACGGTGTCAAATGGTTGCAGTCTTACTTCCTCTTCGTCTAATAAAAGAGAAACATCACCTTGTAGCAATACAATGTAATCAATAGTCTCTGTTTTGTGCATTGCTGGATGCTTGGAGGTATCAATTCTGTGATGGGCTGCGCCTATCCGACTGAAAGCTTGAGCTGCAACCTCTTGCAGAATCTCCCATGGAACTCCCTCAGGCGTAGGATTAATTTGAAAATAACGAAATTTAGTTCCATTGGCTGGAGGTGATAATATAATTTCTGAATCTGCTCTATCAAGCTCATCAGTTGAATTAACAGGCATACCATCTGTATTCCAAAGTTCGAATAAGCCACCGACATCCTCTCCTATGGAGCAAGCAGGTGGGCCATCAATTGTAATAATAGATTTACCTTCTTGATTGTGACCAGTGATTATCCTTCTCATTGATATGTTTAAATTATTTAAAAATAACTAACTTTATAGCTTTTTTGAAATGGCGTAGCAAGCAGGGATATAAAAAATTGCAATAACGGTTGAACCAATAACGCCCCCTGCCATTGCCCAAGCAAGTGGTTCAAAGAAAATGCTGGTGACCAGCAATGGTATAAATCCTCCAATGGTGGTTGCAGAAGTTGTAACAACATGACGCGTTGATCTGATGATTACTTCAACGAGATCATTTTTATTAATAGGTGAGTTAGCATTAGCTTCTTTAATATGCGATAGCACAACAATTGAGTCGTTTATTGAAAGGCCAGCCAGGCCTATTGCACCGACCAATCCCATAAAACCAAAATTTGCTTGTCCAAGCGTAAGTCCTAAAAATGCAAGTCCTGTGCACCATATAGCAACGCTAAGAATTAAAGTTGCCTGCCTAAATGAATTTAATGCAGATACAAGCGCTATAACAATGAGAACAAAGAACAATATTGCAGATGAGAAAATATTTGATTGAGATTTGCCTCGTGCATCAGCCTCTCCTCCTATTTCAAGAATATAACCAGGAGGCAATTCAGCTTCAAATTTAATTATTTTATCCATAAGAAATTTTTCCGTATCTGATGGAAGTAAGCCTGGCCAAATCCAAGCAGCCACTTGATTTTGTCTTTTGCCCGCATCTCTTGAAATAAAATTTGCCTGATTGGTAACTTCAAATTCTCCGTAATTGGATGAATAGTCGAATCCATTACTTGAAGGTACCGACAAAAATTGAGTTGATAAGATTGAGTTGTTTGATGAGCCTCTAAGCTTAATGGGAATTTCTTTATTGCCATCTATCATTGTTCCAACTTTTATTCCTTCGCTAGCAATTGCTAGCTCATTGATAAAAAATTCACCTGAAATTGAATTCATGGCCAAATCTGATTCGCTAAATTTAAACTCTAGATTTGCAGCACCGCCACTCAATTCACTTTTAGTTAAATAAACATCAGGAGCTTGTCGAAGAATTAATTCTAATTTTTTGCCCAAAGCTCTAAGCACTGATAAATCTGGTCCATCAATGCTGTATTCAACAGCAGCATCAACTGGGGGGCCTGAATCAAACTTATCCACAATAATTTTTAAATCTGGATTCTCAACGTTCAACCTTTTGGCAAGCGTTGGTAACTTTTTTATCATCTCATCGTAAGAAGAAGCTATATACACTCCCTGTGCTACATTGTTATCGCCAAGCCCAGAATCTCCACCTATAACGTTATAAAGTATTCGTGGTAACTTTCTACCAATAAACCAAAAATCATCTACAACTATTCCACTTTCAAGAATAGACTCTCTAAGTTTTAAGACTGATTTTTCTGCGCTACTAACATTGGAATTTTGTGGCAATTCAATCAAGACTTTAAACATATTTCTATCAAGTGCAGGAAAAAAATCTGCTTTTAAAAATGGAAATGATAAAAAACCTAGCATTGGTAATACCATTGCGATCATTATTCCTCTTTTTGGAACTGCATATGCCCAAGTTAAAACTGCTCTATATCTTTCTAAAAGTTTTTGATTAGAGTACCCACTCCCAGAAAAAATCTCTTTATCAAAAAACTTTATCTGATTTATATAGTTCAGAAGCAACGGAACAACATAGAGAGCAAGAAATAACGATGCTGTAATAGATAATATTACTGTTTTGGCCATTCCCCCAACAAATTCTGCACTTGGTCCCTGACCTGCTGCAATAGGAAAAAATGACAAGGCTGTAGTTGCTGTTGCTGCAGAAAGAGGAATCCATAGGTGGTGGAAGGTTTCATAAGAAGCAGACTCTCGAGAATTTCCTAAACTACGCCTGTATTTATAATCTTCAACTACTATTATTGCATTATCAATTAATAGTCCTAAAGCTATAATTATCCCTGTCATTGAAGTTTGGTGAAGTGGTAACCCTAATAACTTGCATCCAAATAAAACCAAAAAAATAGTCAGAGGGATTATTGAGCCAACTATAATTGCAGATTTAAACCCTAATAAAAAATAGCTAATTCCAATTACAATTAAAGTTGCAAATAGAATACTGCCATATAAGTTATTAAATTTTTCTTTAAAATAATATGATTCGTCATAAATTTTTTCTAGGACTATTTCTGACGGGAGCTGCTCTTTAAAATCATCCACCATTGATTCAATGCTTTCTACATAAAGATCTACCCTTTGTGAAAATGCTCCTCTGATCTCAACCAAAACTGCTCTTTGTCCATTAAAAACAGTAAGCTCCTCTGGTGGATCTCTAGGATTTTTTGATAAATTTGCTATATCGCCAAGTCTAATAATTTCATATTCATTTAAAACTTTGATTGGTAAGTTTGATACTTCGGATAAATTAGTAAGATTTTCTTGAGATTTGACAAGAAATTCTTGGCCGTTGTTTGAAATTTGACCAATGGGTTTTTTTGTATCAAGAGAAGATAGAGACTGGGCAACTTCCTGAAATGTTAGCCCTAGCGCTGATAGCTTTGCATTATCAATCTCTACTAAGACCTCTTCATCTGCAGATCCAAAGACAGCACTGCGATCTGATCCAGCTACATAGGCCATGCTTTGACGGAGATCCTCAGCTATTCGGGATAGAAGAATTAATGGAACTTCTCCCTCACCAGCCCATGTCAGGGAATACAATAAAGTGGTTGGTGGGCCACTACTTCTAATAAGCTTAGGCTTTAAACCTTCTGGTAAGTCGAATAAAGATTGATCTAGCTTATCTTGAACTTCAGACCATACTTGCTCAATTAGTGATGGTGAAACATCATCTTTAATCTCAAGAACCGTTGTACCAAAACCTTGTGAAGCAAACGAAATAATTTCATTGAGCTCATAAACCTCCCTAAGCTTTGCTTCCATTGGTTCAAGGATTTGAGTTTCAACCCTTGCAGGGGATGCTCCAGGGTAAATTGTTTGAACAGTAGACCAGCGCTGAGCCAATTCTGGATTTTCTTGTCTGGGAACCGTATTTAATGCAAATATGCCTGATAGAAAAATAAAAATTAAAAGTAATGCAAATACTCTGGGTTGCTTGAAGAGAATTTTTAAAAAGAACATGAATTAATTTACATTTAAAATTTCACTGTCTATTACTTGTTCTGCGCCTCCGCTGACGACCATGTCACCATTACTAATAGTTCCAGAAATAAAAGCGTTATTTCCTTCAACATATATTAATTCAACAATCTCTTTTGCAACTCGATATTTATTATTTTGATCCTTAGTAACGGTATATATATTCCAAAGACCTTGTGTCCCTTGAGAAAGTGATTTGAGGGGAACCCATGCTCCTCTTTTTTCTTTTGTTTGATTCAATTGTAAAAATGAAATGGAGCCTGGATTTATAAAAGTATCAAATTCAAAAATGCATAATCTATTATCGCTTCCTTGACTGCTCATTTGAGTAAATCGCTTAAATTTAGCAGGATAAGATTCGCTGTTAATCGCAAAACTATATTCCTCACCAATCGTCAGGCCTTGAATAACATTACTTGGGACAGATACATGCACCTCTACACTTGTTGAGTCGATAATTTCTAGGATCGCTATTCCTGGACTGGTTACGGTCCCAGAATCAAAAAATCTGTTTTGGATAAAGCCATCAAAAGGTGCACGGATTTTTGTTTGCTCTAACTTAACAGAATAGAAATCAACTTGAGCCTTAGCAATTAAGTAATCTGAATTCGCGCGATCAAGCTCTTGATTAGAAATAAATCCTTTTTGTTTTAAATCTTTAAATCTATTCAAAGCTTGATCTGCCAAGTCATATCTTGCGATAGCTTGATTTAGACTGGCCCGCATTTCTGCTGGATCTAAAAATGCCAGTATATCTCCAAATTTAACAGCATCTCCAATATCAACTTTTACTTCATCAATTTTTCCTGCAACTTCAAAAGCTAATTTTGAATAATTAAGAGGGAGGATTTTTCCAGGAAATCTTTGTTTTATATTAAAGGATTTCTGAATTTCGAGTGTTGTTATTTCTAGCGAGTTATCTGCAAATGCTGAGTTAACGGCAAGAAATATTAGACAGGAAAATGTAATAAATTTATTCATAAAAATTAATATGGTATGCTTTGAATGTTAGCAGCGTAAACATAGTATATATCTGATGTTATCACTGTCAACATCTAAAAAAATATGAAATATCATCACGGAAATTTAAAAGAAGAGCTTATTACAAGCGCTTGCAAGATTTGCGAGACTGACGGTCATGAAAGTATGAGCCTAAGATCAATTGCAAAGGAAGCAAATGTTTCACAAACTGCTCCCTATCGACACTTTAAAACCAAAGAAAGTCTATTGGCTGAAGTTTCAAAACTTGGTTTTGATGAATTAACTGATAGATTAAATCAATCTGTTGCTGTGAATAAAAAACTCTCTTCGACTGATAAGTTTCTAGAAATGGGTCTTGCATATATTGAATTTGGGGTAGAAAAAAGAATGATCTATGATCTCATGCATAGTCCTTCAATTAAAAAAGGAGATTTTCCAGCACTGCTCAATGCAGCTGCAGGGGCATTTGATGTATTGGTAACAATAGTTATGGAATTACATCCGGGAATCGATGCAGAGAGGTGCAATCAAATATGCATGAAACATTGGGCAATGATGCATGGTCTTATTGGCTTATTAGATATAAAAATTGATCCTAAAATAGAATCAAAGGCAGGTGAAGCTATGTCTCTGGTCAAAAAAGACTTAAGATCTTTTCTTGTTGAGTCTAATAATTTTTAGTCTACGTAAACTTCTATTCTCTTAGAGTAAATAGGAGGGTCATGAGGAATGTGTCTAAAATCTCCTAAAAGTAACTGCAGTGTATGAGTGCCTTTAGAAAGTTCTAATTCAACTTCTGTTTGGCCTTTTCCGAAATGTACATAATTGTCGTCTGCAGGAATAGGCAAGTTTAGAGATGGCAAATCTGCATCAATAATCAAATGATGGTGACCTGTATTTTCAATCTGAATACCTGCTGGTGCCACACCAAAATTTTCAAGGCCAAATCTTACCTTCACTTTTCCACTAATTGATTCCTCGTTGGCAGGAGAAAGAAAATAAACAGAAGCATTAGATGGACTTGGCGTAAGCTCGATTGAATGCAATGAAATTGAAAAAAGTAATAAAAAGAAATATCTCATTTAATTTAAATACCCTCCGTCAGCATACATTAACGTATTAAATTCTTTGGCGCTATTGGCTTTAAGTACACTAGCTATAACAATTTTATGAGAATGATATGAAATCGTCTCATCAACTATGCAAAATATATTTGATTGAGAATTTTTAAGGAAAGGTGTATTGCTGACATCCCAAAAATCATTTTTAAATCTTTGTGACTCCAATTTTTTAGAACTGCATAAATTAGAAATTTCTTGCTGAGCTTTGCTAAGTATGTTTACACAAAGGGGTTCATTCTTCTCAAGGACATCATGAATGCTGGCTTCTTTATTGACACAAAAAAGGATAGATGGAGGATCAATAGTTAAAGAGGTCACTGAAGATGCAGTCATTGCATATGATTTTCCAGAAGAATCTTTCGCAGAAATGATGCTAACAGATGCTGCCAAGAATCTCATTGCAATTAAAAATTGTTCTTTAGGCATTAGCGTTATAATTTAAGTAATATTTTAAAATTTAAGAAATTGAATACATCAAGCATAAGAATAATTGGAGGTAGAAACAAGAGCTATCGAATAGTTTTTAAGGCTTCAACTAATCTTAGACCGACATCTGATAGAGCAAAGGAAACATTATTTAGCTGGCTTCAATTTGAAATAGAAAATAAATCTTGTTTAGACTTGTTCGCAGGTACCGGTAGCTTAGGTTTAGAAGCATTATCAAGAGGTGCTAAGCATTTAACATTTATAGAAAAAGAAAAAAGTTTGTATAAGAATATTTTAGAAAATATTAATCATCTTGGTTACAAGGACAAAGTCCAAGCAGTGTGCGGCGATTCAATGAAATGGTTAAAAACAAATAAGAAGAAATTTGATTTCATCTTTTTAGATCCCCCATTTGATAAAATCGACTACAAAATGTTACTTAAAAAAATTTACCAAAGTAATATGATTAATGAGAATGGAAAAGTCTTCCTTGAAACCAGTAAGCATGCAGACCTCGAATTGAGTAATGCCCAAGATATATTGAAAGATAAAACAATAGGTGATGTAAGGCTCACAATTTTACAATGAAAATTAAAATAGCAACTAGGCTCTCTCCACTTGCATTGTTGCAAACAAATGAGGTCATTGAAAAAATTAAATTTCATGACTCAAAATGTACTTGTGAAATAGTAAAAATTAAATCAGATGGTGATCTTACTGATTTACCTTTGCACACGATTGGAGGCAAAGGATTATTTGTCTCAAAACTTGAGGAAGCCTTAAGGAATGGAGAGGCTGATATTGCAGTCCATAGTTTAAAGGATGTACCAGCTATTTTAGATCCACAATTTAGCATTGCGGCGACTTTACAAAGGGAGGCAGTGGGAGATGCACTTCTTTTGAAAGAGGGATTAGGGGAAGCTGACTTGTCCAAAAACCTTACAATAGCCACATCTGGACCCAGAAGAAAATCTCAATTACTTGCAATTAACTCCAACTTAAACATAGTGCCAATCAGAGGAAATATCCAAACTAGAATCGATAAAATGAAAACTGATGGCCTGGATGGTTTAGTAGTTGCTAAAGCGGCGCTTAATAGATTGGAAATATTACACCCAAATATTTTTTTATTTTCAGAGGAGCAAATGTTGCCAGCATCGGCGCAAGGAGCCATTGGAATAGAGATTAATACGAATACAGTTTCATCGGAAGTAGGCAATTTACTAAAATTGATCAATGATAAAATTACATATCAAGCAACAGAAATAGAAAGACAGGTTGTTGCATCCATGCAAGGTAATTGTCTCTCTCCAATTTCCGTTCTATGTTTGATAAAAGACCAACAGGTTAAATTGAAAGCAAGGGTTACCAGTCAAGATGGGAATGAGGTTATAAATGAAACAACTAAATTTAAACTAAAAAATAAAGTGAATGCTGTGCATGATTTCATAAAGATATTAATTGGCAATGGCGCCAGAGAAATTATTCAACGCTAAATGATTGTAAATACAAGGCCTATAGATCTTAGTCAAACAACTAATTCTTTGCTGAAAAAATCTCAATCTAGTTTTATTCATCTGCCATTAACAAAAATTATTAAAATCACGCCATCAGCGAAAGCTAAACAAAAGATAAATAACATTACAAATTATGATCTTTTGATATTCACCAGCCAGTCTGCTGTGATCTATGGTGTTGAATATTGCCAAGAAATACTTTTAAGAAACAAAAAAATTCCTATCCTTGCAATTGGACTGGCAACTCAGAAATCTTTGGGTCAATTAAATTTAATATCATCAATACCGCAAACATTTGATTCCTATGGTTTAGCCAACAGAATTAAAGAAAAGGGTTACAAGAAATGTTTAGTCTTTTGCGGTCAAAAAAATCCACGCCTACTTTCTTTAACAGATGCTGATATAGATACATTTGCTTGTTATGAATCACAAAATGAGTCAAGAATTGATCTTTCGTTAACAAAAAATGAAAATAAATTAATAATTTTGATCTATACGCAACAAAGTTTGGAAGTGCTATTTGAGGAGTTACATGTTAATAAAACTCAAAAGGTTATTTTGATTGTTGCGTCGGAGAGATTGAAAGAATTATCTGCTCAATATGGTTTTACTGATTGCGTTGTAGCAAAATCTCCTCATGATGAGGATATGGTAGAGGCAGCTATAGCAGAAAGTTAAATTAATTATTTCTTCTTACCATTGCCGTTACCACTTTTCATGGCACTGAAGAACTCGTCATTTGTTTTGGATGATTTTAATCTCTCAATTAAAAATTCAATTGCTTGAGAGTCTTCCATGTCATCTAAAATTTTCCTAAGAATAAACATTCTCTGAAGTTCTTCTGGGCTGGTAAGGAGATCTTCCCTTCTAGTTCCTGAACGCCTGATATTAATTGCAGGATAGATTCTTTTTTCAGCAATTTTTCTTTCTAAATGGATTTCCATGTTTCCAGTTCCCTTAAACTCTTCATAAATAACTTCATCCATTTTTGAACCAGTTTCGACTAAGGCAGTAGCGATAATTGTCAAGCTGCCACCCTCTTCCAAATTCCTTGCTGCACCAAAAAATCTTTTAGGTCTTTCAAGTGCATTTGAGTCAACGCCACCAGAGAGAATTTTTCCTGAGGCAGGCTGTACAGAATTATAGGCTCTGCCTAATCTAGTGATGGAATCTAATAAAATAACAACATCTTTCTTATGCTCTACAAGTCTTTTAGCTTTTTCTATAACCATGTCTGCAACTTGAACATGTCTTGTTGGAGGTTCATCAAATGTGCTTGCAACAACTTCTCCCCTTACAGTCCTTGACATATCTGTAACTTCTTCAGGACGCTCATCAATTAACAAAACTATTAATTCAACTTCTGGATTATTCTTCGTGATTGAATGAGCAATGCTTTGAAGCATCAAGGTTTTACCAGCTTTAGGGGGTGAGACAATCAATCCACGCTGACCTTTGCCGATTGGAGAGGCTAAATCAATAATTCTTGAAGAAAGGTCTTCAGCAGACCCGCTTCCTTGTTCAAGGGTTAAACGTGATGTTGGAAAAAGTGGCGTGAGATTTTCAAAAAGAATTTTTTTCTTTGTTTTCTCAGGAGCCTCTTTGTTAATTGTGTCAACATAAACTAATGCAAAATATCTCTCGCTGTCTTTAGGGGGTCTAATTTTTCCATGTATCTCATCTCCTTTGCGAAGACTAAATTTTCTAACTTGGCTAGGAGAAACATATATATCGTCTGGACCAGAACAATAAGAGCCCTCCGGTGATCTTAAAAAGCCAAATCCGTCATTGAGTATTTCTAAAACACCGCCGCCATAAATATCAACCCCTTCTTTAGCTTGCTTTTTAAAAATACGAAAAATTATTTCTTGTTTTTTTAATCGACCAACGTCTTCCAAGCCAAGACTTTCGGCAATTTCAACCAATTCATTGATTGGTTTTGCTTTCATTTCTGTAAGGTTCATAAATTTATCTCTGGTTATTTAGGAATAGAAAATGTTGAATTGATATTAGCTACAAAGCTAAGAAGGGAAAATGATAGTTCGTTTTTTCGAAAGATGCAAAGTTTTTAAACTTCTGTTGCTATAAATTCCTCCAACTGTTGCTTACTGATAGCGCCTATTTGAGTAGAGGCCACTTCACCATTTTTAAAAATTAAAAGGGTTGGGATAGAGCGAACGCCGAATTGAACTGCTATGTCCTGATTTGAATCAACGTCCATTTTGCAAACTTTAATCGAGCCTATCATCTCATTAGCGACATCTTCAACTGTTGGAGCTAACTGTTTACACGGACCACACCATTCAGCCCAAAAATCAACTAACACAGGTAAATCTGATTCTAAAACTTCTTGATTAAAATTTTCAGATGAAATCTCTTTAACGTTGTCGCTCATGAATTTAACTCCGATGCTATGTCTTTTGCTGCGTAGGTGAGAATGGCATCAGCGCCAGCTCTTTTGCAACATAAAAGTGATTCTAACATAACATTTTTATCTAGCCACCCATTCTCAATACTTGACTTCAACATTGAATACTCTCCACTTACTTGATAAACAAATGTTGGTATCTGGAACTCAGATTTAATTGCGCTTACAACATCTAAATATGCAATGCCAGGTTTAACCATTACGATATCTGCACCCTCTTCTATATCCATTGATGTTTCATGAAGAGACTCATCTTTATTAGCAAAGTTCATTTGATAGGTTTTTTTGGATGCCCCATCAAGATTTGCACTAGATCCAATAGCATCTCTAAATGGACCATAAAAACTGGAGGCATATTTCGCAGCATAAGATAGGATGACTGTGTCAAAAAAAGAATTTGATTCTAGAATATCCCTAATGGCTTTAACTCTGCCATCCATCATATCTGAGGGAGCGACTATGTCAGCACCCGACTGAGCTAAAAGTAATGCTTGTTTTTGAAGGAGTGCCAACGTTTGATCATTTTCAACTCTGCCATCAATCAAAAGCCCGTCGTGACCGTGATCAGTATAAGGGTCAAGTGCAACATCTGCGATCTTAATAATCTCTGGAAATCTCTTAGCTATGCCGCTCAAAGCTAAACAAACTATATTTTTTTCATCCAGAGCATGAGAGCCTTTTTGGTCTTTCTTACTTGAATCAATAGCAGGAAAAATGGCAACTGATTTAATTTCTTGCTTACTAATCGCCTCAACTTCAGAATATAAGGAGTCCAAGTTATGCCTGTATATTCCTGGCATGGAGGGTATCTCACTTTGATTTTCAGATTGATCGGCTATAAAAATTGGTTGAATTAAATCGTCAGTAGTAAGATTATTTTCAGCGACAAGATCCCTTAAAAAACTTTTAGCGCGAGTTCTGCGCAATCTTGAATTAGGATAAGTTCTTTTAATCATAAATTAATCAGTGATGGCACCTTTTGATGCAGACTGGACTGTTTTTTTATATTTTGCCAACACACCATTTTTTGGGGATGAATTAGGATTTTTCCAGTTTTTTTCTCTTTTCTTCATTTCTTCTGCTGAAATATTGACCATTAAGTGATCCTTATTAGCATCAATTGTAATCTCGTCTCCATCCTGAATTAGAGCAATAGGACCTCCTAAATCAGCTTCAGGACTTATATGTCCAACAACAAATCCATGAGTGCCGCCAGAAAATCTGCCATCCGTAATGAAAGCAACTTTGTCTCCAAGGCCCTGGCCCATAATTGCAGAAGTTGGTTTAAGCATTTCTCTCATTCCAGGCCCGCCCTTTGGGCCCTCATACCTTATGACCACTACATCACCTTCTTTAACCTGCTCATCAAGAATTGCTTCCATTCCCTCTTCCTCAGAATTAAAAACCTTAGCGGTGCCTGTAAAAATCAGGCCCTCTTTTCCAGTAATTTTTGCTACTGCACCCTCTGGAGCTAAATTTCCATAAAGCACTCTTAAATGACTGGAGTCTTTAATGGGAGTGGATAATGACATAATAATTTTTTGATTATTTGGATATGGCTCTACATTCTTAAGATTTTCTTCTAGTGTTTTTCCAGTAACTGTTAAACACTCGCCATGCAAAAGATTGTTATCGAGCATAGTTTTCATCATTGGTGCTATGCCGCCTATCTGATTGAGCTCAGACATAAAATGAACACCAAAAGGTTTTATGTCCGCTAAAACAGGAGTTGACTTTCCTATCCTTGTAAAATCATCAAGATCTAACTCAACACCAATGCAATGAGCTATCGCTAATAGATGTAACACCGCATTTGTTGAGCCTCCTAAGGCAATTACGACTGCTATTGAGTTTTCAAAAGCTTGTTTTGTCATAATATCACTGGGTTTTATATCAAGATCTAATAAGTTCTTTATTGCAATCCCAGCATTGGTGCAATCTATTTTCTTGTCTTCGGAGACAGCATCTTGACTACTGCTTCCAGGCAGACTCATTCCTAAGGCTTCAATACTTGATGCCATAGTATTTGCAGTATACATACCCCCACAAGATCCTGGACCAACTACTGATACTTTTTCAATAGCTATGAGCTCTTCCTCAGTAATATCTCCCTTCGCATATTCTCCAACTTTTTCAGAAACCGTTACATAGTCTGTATTGATTGAGCTTGGTTGGATTGACCCACCATAAATGAATATTGATGGCCTATCTAACCTAGCTAATCCCATTAATGCTCCAGGCATATTTTTATCACATCCGCCAATGGCAATGACTCCATCGTAACCTAAGCATCCAACCACAGTTTCAATTGAATCTGCAATCACTTCTCTTGAAACTAATGAAAATTTCATGCCTTGAGTTCCCATTGATATTCCATCTGATACCGTGATGGTGTTGAAGAGAACTCCTTTGCAACCTGAAGCATCTATGGAATTCTCAACAATTTCAGCCAATTCATTGATGTGCATATTGCAAGGTGTAACTTTTGACCAAGTTGATGCAATTCCAACAAGTGATTTTTTGAAATCATCAGTTTCAAAGCCAACACCCCGTAACATTGAGCGTGAGGCAGCTTGGAATGGTCCATCCACTAAATTCTTTGAATACTTTCTATTTGACATAGTTAAACTGTTGAATACTGCAATGCAGCATTAAGAAGTCTACCAGTATAGTCTTCTTCTGGATTAGAGAAAACTTGTTTGGCCGAACCAGACTCAACGATCAATCCATTTTGCATTACGAATATGTAATCTGACATGGATCGTACAACTTTTAGGTCATGACTAATGAATAGATATGTTAATTCATATTCCCTTTGGATATTTTTCAAGAGTTCAATGATTTGAATCTGGATTGATCGATCCAATGCAGATGTGGGTTCATCTAAAATCATAAACGCGGGATTCAAAATTAATGATCTTGCAATTGCAACACGCTGTCTTTGCCCACCAGAAAATTCATGCGGATATTTAAATCTTAGGTCTGGATTTATTTCCACTGCCTTCAAGCAGTCTGCTATGCGATCATCTTTTTGCTTTTTATTTAAATCAAAATGAACCTCCAAGCCTTCTCCTACAATTTCTCCTACTGTCATTCGAGGTGAAAGCGAGCCATAAGGATCTTGAAAGACAATTTGAATATCTTTTTTTAGAAGTTTTAACTCGTTAGAATTTAATTGATTGATGTATTGGTTTCCAAAAAGGACCGATCCTTGATAATTGATAAGTCCAGCCAGAGCTTTACCAAGGGTGGATTTACCTGATCCAGACTCTCCAACTAAGCCTATCGTTGATTTTTTTGGAATTGAAAAATTAACATCTTTTACTGCATGAAAAAAATCTTTTTGAAAAAATGTTTTGCTTGGCAAGGGGTAATAAACATTTAAATCCTTAACGGTGATGATTGAATCCTCAGCAACCAATAAATCTTGTTTTTCTGATGGCTCAGAATTTATTAACTTTTTTGTATATGAATGTTGTGGATTACTAAAAACTGATGAAGTATACCCCTGCTCAACAACCTTGCCTTGCTGCATCACAGTGATGGTATCAGAGAATTTTTTAATCAGGCCTAAGTCGTGAGTGATAAATAATATGGACATTCCCACCTCAACTTTTAGCTTGGTCATCAAATCAAGTATTTGAGCCTGAATAGTAACGTCTAAAGCTGTTGTTGGCTCATCAGCAATTAATAATTTGGGCTTATTAGCTAAAGCCATTGCAATCATAATTCTCTGTCGCTGGCCACCGGAAAGCTCATGAGGATAAGAACCAAATCTTCTATCAACTTCTGGAATCTCTACTAAATTCATTAAATTTTTTGCCTCTAATATTGCGTCAGATTTTGGTTGTTTTTTATGCAATTGAATGGATTCAACAATTTGATCCCCCACCCTATGATAAGGATTTAATGATGTCATGGGCTCTTGAAAAATCATTGAAATTTTGTTTCCTCTTATTTTTCTTAAAGATTCCTTATCTGCATTAAGAATTTCTTCTCCATCAAAAATAATAGATGACTCATTACCATAGGATGCTTTTGGTTCAGGAAGTAATCTCATAATAGACATTGCTGTAACAGATTTGCCTGATCCAGATTCGCCAACAAGGCCAACAATCTGATTTTCTTCAATTAATAAATTGAGATCTTTTACAGCAGAAAAATCAGACTTTCTCACTTTAAAATTTATAGATAGATTCGAAATTTTAAGCAATGGCTTCATTATTTTAAAAAATTTTTATAAGTCTTTATAAGGTCTTTCGCAGCATCTCCTGCAGCCTGCAATGCTGTCATATTAACAAAACTATGGATGAGATGGGGATAATGAATTTGTTGAACTTCATTTCCACCATCATGCAGAAGCCTTGCATAGTCTTCGCCCTCGTCGCTTAATGGATCAAAGCCAGCTGTAATGATTAAAGTTTTAGGCAAGCTAAGCTTTGTATCAATGGTTAAATTAAATACTGGATCTTTAAGATTTTCTTCAGAATTCATTAGCTGATCCCAAAACCAAATCATTGTTTTTTTTTCAAGATAAAATCCTTCAGCAAAATCGAGCTGGGATTTAGAATTGCAGGAGGGATCTGTCATGGGATAAATAAGGCATTGCGAATGAGGCAATTCTAAGTTATGAATAGCCCTATGTGTTGATAGCGATGCAGCCAAATGGCCGCCAGCACTGTCACCGCATATGCTTATTTCTTCGATAGGCATTTGCAATCTTTCTCCAAGCCATTCCAAAGCAAGGTTTGCATCTAATAACGAAGATGGGAATTTATTTTCAGGCGCTAATCTGTACTCAAGCGAAAAGATTTTTGCGCTAATTTCTGCTGAAAAAAACTTTAACCAAGGATCATGAGTATTTATACTGCCTACTACATATCCTCCTCCATGCAAATATAGAATTGGTGACTGTATTGAACATCCCTCAGGACAGTATTCTCTTAACTTAAGATGGCCAAACTCAGTTTGTAATAAATGATCTATTATTTTTATTTGACAACTTGGTTTTATGCTCAAAGGTAACCCTTCTCTTCCTCCTTCAAGCGCTTTTCTCAAATCATTGGCGGAACCGAAAGCTTTTGGATTAGCCAATGGATTGACCTGCAGTGATTGCAGACTCAGTAAAGCTTGAGTTTGCAAATCTAAGATTTGATTATTAATAAAGATTCTTTTTTTTAAAAAAAAACATTGCAGAAACCAAACTGGAACAGCGAAGAAAATTTTTAAAAGTAATTTAATAGCCATGATTTCTCTTATAATGCACTAATGAATTTAAAAATTTTATTATACTCGTTTGTTTTTACATCATGCTTTATATCAAGCAATGTGAAATTTACTGAAAAAGATATTTTGAGTGTTGATGAGGCTTTTATTTTGAGTTCAAAGATTGTAAAAAATAAAGTCTCTGTTTCATGGAATATTAAGCCTGGGTATTATCTTTATAAAAAATCAATTTTAATCAAATCTGACAATGACTCTCTGAAGCACAATTATGTTTCTAAAAATCAATCGACTATATCTGATGAATTTTTTGGTGATTCGATTATCTTTAAAGATTTCTTAGAAATTGATGCCAATTTATTGCAACTTCATCCTTTGGAGAGAAAGGATATTAAAATCATATATCAAGGCTGTGCAGAAGGTAAGTATTGTTACCCAGAAGTAATAAAAAGTTTATAAAATCGTTAATTTCCTTAAAAAACCATATAAAATCTTTAAAAATGAACGTATTAGTAATACATGGGCCAAATTTAAATCTACTCGGTGTAAGGGAGCCTGAGGTATATGGCTCTGTCACAATGGAAGAAATCAATGATGGCTTGATTGCTCGAGGAACTTCTAACAGCATTAATGTTGAAGCATTTCAAAGCAATGCTGAGCATGAAATTGTTACTAAGCTTCAAGAAGCGATGAGCAAAACAAATTTTATAATTATCAATCCAGGTGCATTAACTCACACTAGCATTGCAATTCGGGATGCTTTGCTAGGAATTGGCATACCTTTTTATGAGGTTCATATATCGAATATATTTTCAAGGGAGGAGTTTAGACACAAATCATACTTTTCTGATATTGCAAATGGCGTAATTTGTGGGCTTGGGACGCAGGGATATGATCTTGCTCTAAGACACATAATAGATTTACATAAGGATAGTCAGTAATGGATATTAGAAAAATCAAAAAATTGATTGAAATGCTTCAAGATTCTGATTTAACTGAAATTGAAGTTAAGGAAGGAGAAGAATCAGTAAGAATTGCGAGGGGCAAAACTCTCTCAAATGAGTCTCACTCTCAACCAACTATAGCTCCGGTAATTTCTTTACCCCCTGATAAAGCTTCTATTTCACCTGAAGAAACTGGAACCTCAATAAAATCACCAATTGTGGGAACTTTTTACAGAAAACCAGCGCCTGATCAACCTCCTTTTGTTGAAGTTGGAAGTATTGTAAATGTTGGAGATGTTGTATGCATTGTCGAAGCAATGAAAATGATGAACGAAATCAAATCTGAGTTCGCAGGCAAGGTTTTGTCAATCAATATTGAAGATGGTGAGCCAGTTGAATTCGATCAATCTTTGATTGTCATAAATTAATGTCTAAAAAGATTTTAATTGCCAATCGCGGGGAAATAGCTCTGCGTGCCTTAAGAGCTTGTAAAGAGCTTGATCTCAAGACCGTTGCAATTTATTCATCTGGTGATAAAGAATTAAAACATTTAAGACTAGCAGATGAGACGGTATGCATAGGGCCTGCAAATCCCTTAGAAAGCTATCTAAATATTCCCTCAATACTATCTGCAGCAGAACTCACTCAAGCTGATGCAATTTATCCTGGTTATGGCTTCTTAGCAGAAGATGCAGATTTTGCTGAAAGATGTGAAGCAAGTGGATTCATATTTATAGGTCCCTCCTCAACAGTCGTAAGACAAATGGGAGACAAGATTACAGCAAAAGAGCTTGCAGAAAAATCAAGTATTCCTACAGTTCCTGGTTATAAAGGTAAAATTCCACAAGATGAAACAGAAGTAAAAAAAATAGCTTCTAAAATTGGTTACCCAATCATCATTAAAGCATCTGCAGGTGGCGGTGGACGAGGTATGAGAGTCGTTACCCAAGAAGATGAATTAATTTCTTCCATACAACTTACTCAGCAAGAAGCAAAAAATGCATTTGGAAATGACACGCTATATTTTGAGAAATTTATTAAAAATCCTCGGCATATTGAAATTCAAATAGTTGCTGATGGCAATGGCAATGCGATTCATCTTGGAACAAGGGATTGCAGCATGCAGAGGCGACATCAAAAAATTATTGAAGAAGCTCCCGCCTTAAATATCAATGCAGAATCATTAGATAAAATATTAAAAGCTTGTTTAGATTTATGCATTGATATTGAATATTCGGGAGTAGGAACACTTGAATTTCTTTATGAAGAGAACGAATTTTATTTCATAGAGATGAATACTAGAATCCAAGTTGAGCATCCAGTCTCTGAAATGATTACAGGATTTGATATTGTAAAAGCCCAGTTAAAAATCGCATTGGGTATGAACATGACTCTTGATCAAAAAGAGATTGTATTTCGTGGGCATGCTATTGAATGCAGGATCAACGCAGAGGATCCTGAAACATTCATCCCGTCGCCTGGAACTATTGAAAAAATGCATCCTCCAGGTGGATTTGGAGTGAGATTTGACTCTCATATTTATTCTGGATATGTTGTTCCACCATACTATGATTCAATGATTGCAAAGATTATTACAACAGCTAATACAAGAGAATCTTGTATTAAAAGAATGCTAAGCGCTTTAGATGAGTTTTTTGCGATAGGAATAAAGACAAATCATTCTTTGCATCAAAAACTCTTGCAAGATCAAACCTTCTGTGAAAATAAACATGATATTAATTATTTAGAGGGAGCTTTTCTTAAAAAATGAGTCTGCAAGAATACAAGCCTAATGAGATAGAACAATTAGTACAAGAATCATGGAAAAAAAATGATTCTTATAAGGCTGTTCCTAGTGACACAAAAGAGAAGTTTTATTGCCTTTCAATGTTTCCATATCCATCTGGAAAGTTGCATATGGGGCATGTACGAAATTATACGATTGGGGATGTTATTTCCAGATTTAAGAGAATGCAGGGTTTTAATGTATTTCAACCAATGGGATGGGATGCATTTGGTCTTCCGGCTGAGAATGCTGCTATGAAAAATAAGGTTGATCCTCAAACCTGGACTGAACAAAATATTGAAAATATGAAATCGCAATTGAAGAGATTAGGCTTCAGTTACGACTGGTCTAAAGAACTAAAAACTTGTGATCCTAATTATTTCAAATGGGAGCAAGAAATATTTACCATGCTTCAAAAAAAAGGTCTTGTATACAGAAAAAAATCATTAGTTAATTGGGATCCTGAGGATGAAACAGTTTTAGCAAATGAACAAGTAATTGACGGAAAAGGTTGGAGATCTGGGGCGAATGTTGAGCTAAAAGAAATTGATCAATGGTTCTTAAAGATTACTGACTATGCAGACGAATTGCTTACTTCAATCGAAAATTTAGATTGGCCAGAAAATGTTAAATCCATGCAAAAAAACTGGATTGGTAAATCATTTGGCTCAGAGATAAAGTTTAGCTTACTTGATAAGACTGAACTCACTGCTTTTACAACAAGAATTGATACAATTTTTGGCGTAACGTACTTGGCTATTTCGCCAAATCATCCACTGGCTCGAAGTCTTGCAGCTGAATGCATGGAAACAAGTGAATTTATTAAAAAATGTAATGCAACTAAAATGGCAGAAGCTGACATGGCAAAGGCAGAAAAACTAGGCCATAAAACTAACCTAAAAGTAAAACACCCATTTTCTGATATTGATCTTGATGTTTGGATTGCAAACTATGTTCTCATGGATTATGGAACGGGAGTGATCATGGGAGTTCCAGCACATGATGAAAGAGATTTTGAGTTTGCTAAAAAATATAACATTGAAATCAAACAAGTCATTGAAGGAGATGAATTGCCCTCACCTAAGAAAGGAATCCTTCTTCATTCAGATAGTTTTACTGGACAAGAATCCAATGATGCAATTCACAACATTAATAATTTCCTAGAAAAGAACAATATTGGAAAAAGTATCGAAAATTTTAGATTAAGAGATTGGGGTGTAAGTAGACAGAGATTTTGGGGCTGTCCTATTCCTGTAATCTATATGGACGGTGAGCCAATTTTTTTAGAGAATGAAGATCTGCCAGTGCAGTTGCCCAAGATTAATGATGGGGAGTCGCCTAAGCCCCTCAGTCAAAATAAAGGCTTTTTCGAATTAGGTCCTGGAAAGAATCGTGAAGTGGATACATTTGATACTTTTGTAGATTCCTCATGGTATTACGCAAGATTTACAGCTGCAGATAACAATGACAAACCTCTTGATGAGAATTCAAAGTACTGGCTTCCAGTTGATCTTTATGTGGGTGGAATTGAGCATGCAATATTGCATCTTCTCTACTCAAGATTTTTTCATAAAGCAATGAGAGATATTGGCCTTGTTGAGGGAGATGAGCCCTTTAAGAAACTTCTCACTCAAGGAATGGTCCTAAAAGATGGATATAAGATGTCAAAATCTAAAGGGAATACGGTTGATCCCCAAGAGTTTATTGATAAATATGGTGCGGATACCATTAGACTTTATATGATGTTTACGTCTCCACCTGAGCAATCTTTAGAATGGTCAGATACTGCAATTGAAGGTTCTTTTAGATTTCTAAAAAGGATCTGGTCTCTCGTTTATGGTAGAAAAATGTTCATAAAAGAACAGCCACATGAGTTCGCTAAAGCAGAGCTAGAGCTTCGTCAAAAAAGTCATCAGACTCTTAAGAAGGTGACCAATGATTATGCTGTGAGAAATTCATTCAATACAGCAATAGCCTCGATAATGGAGTTACTAAATGCTGTGCCAGATTCATTTAAGTCTGAAAATGCAACTAATGCTGAAACATTTTGTTTAGATGAAGTAATTCGGTTCACACTGAAGATGCTATCTCCAATTACTCCCCATATCTGCATATATTTATGGAATCAATATTCTCAGTCTAATAAAAATGATTTTGAGAATACCTGGCCTGAATTTAATGAAGAATTTCTTAGATTAGAAAATTTTCAACTAATCATTCAAGTTAATGGCAAGGTAAGAGGAAAGGAGAATATTGCAGTTGATGCAGAACAGACTGAGATTGAGACTTTGGCCAAGCAAAATGAAAATGTTAAAAAAATTCTAGCTAACCAGCCTATAAAAAAGGTAATCTATGTAAAAGAAAAACTAATTAATTTTGTAATCTAAAAATGAACTACATCACACCTTTCGACGACTATCCAATCCATCAGGCTATAGAGCCAGTTACTATTCCAGGGCCCTCTGACAGGAATTTTTATGATAGATATTTTTTTAATGGGCTAGATCCTGAAAATGAATATATTTTTGAAATTGGAATAGGACTTTATCCTAACAGGCATGTTATAGACGCGCACTTCAGCATATCCTATAAAGGCCAGCAATATTCATTTCATGCGAGTCAGCGCTTGGATCAGGATAGGGTACCCATAAAGGTTGGCCCAATGACTCTCACCATAGATGAGCCCATGAATAAACTTACTTTTATTCTTAAAGATCCCGACAATAAGCTTAGTTGTAATCTGCAATTTTCTGCAAATTCTGTTGCGCATCAAGAACCTCGATCTGTCTTAACGGAAGGCACTAGAACCATTATGAATACGATAAGATTTACACAACTTGGTAAATGGACTGGTGAAATCAAAACTGAGGCTGGTACCATCAATCCCGATGCAATTTATGGAACCAGAGATAGATCTTGGGGTGTCAGACCTGTTGGCGAACAAGAGGGGGGAGCTCCAGGAATGCTAAATGAAGAGCCTGGAGTATATTGGTGTTGGGCTCCTATACACTTTAATGATTTTTGTACTCAATTTGGAACGTTTGAAGATAGAGATGGAAACACCACTCAAATATCTGCACATAAATTACCTCTTTACAAAGATATGTCTTCTGTCCCAGAGGAAATAGCAGTCGAAACCATTCACTCCCTAAATCACTCTGTGAATTGGCAAAAAGGGACTAGGTGGTCCACTGGTGCAAAAATATCAGGCGTTCTAGAAAATAAAGAAAAATTTGATTTGGAGCTGGAAACAATTGGTCCTATATTCTATTGCAAAGGAATAGGTTATCAACACGATGAATGGAAACATGGTATTTGGAAAGGAGAAACTGCTACTGGTTACGAAGTATGGGATTTATCTGAAATTGATCCGGCTGATTATACTTTTTTTCATACTCATCAAATTGTTAAAGCTAAATTGGGTTCTGATAAAGGCTTTGGAATGTTAGAAAATTTGGTGGTTGGAAGACATGATCCCTCTGGCTTTGAAGATTTTTTTGATGGAGCAAAATAAATTTAGTCAGTATTTTTTAATACTCGCAGCACTCCTCTTATTACCTGCTTGTCAACATAGCCTAATTGAAGAGCGAAGTGTATCTCTAAATAAAATTGAATTTGGATCAAATATCCAAAATTCACTTAGACAAAAATCAAAAAAATATTTTATCCAAGACTCTTCAAGTACTAATCTTAGTCTTAAGTTCGTTGATCTAAACTTTAAGAAGAAAAATTTTTATGGAGGGCTTGGCGCGCGAGCAAAGCAAATAGAAATACGAGGTGAGCTCAAATATATTTTAGGGGATATTGCTTCAAGCAAAAGTGAAAGTTTGTATGTATCTGGCTCCCTGCCAGTCAATGAAAATAACCCTCAAGCAGAAATTATGGCGCAAAAGGCGTTAATCCAAGAATTAGAATTTCTTTTACTAGAAGAGCTTATTCAGGAGTATTGGTTAATTGAAAGTTAATTTCTTAAATTTTTCTGATCCTAAGGATCATAGATATTTCCTTTTAACGGGAAATGAATTTATCTTAAAGGAAGATGCAGTAAATGCTATTTTGCATGATCTAAAAAATAATGGATTTAAAGAAAAAGTATCTGTTTATCAGGATGATCTAGATAGAGCGCAAGAAATAATTTCCAGGAATGTGGGTGGCTCATTATTTCAAGAAAATTTAATCGTCCACATTAAACATACATCAGGGAAATTTCCAGAAAAAATTAAACTTATTCTTGAAAATAACGAAATTTTTCAGTCTTCTAATATAGCCCTTATTATTGAATCAAGCATTGAAAAAACTCCTGCCACCGGAACTTGGATTAAAAGCTTTGATGCTAATGGTCTGATCGTCAACTGCAATAAACTTAAGCAAGTAGAAGAAAAAATTTGGCTTAAAAGGCAATTAGATTTTTTGCCAAAAGATTTGCTTCCAATATTTGGAGGTTCAATTTTCCAAAATAATGAATCGAATCTTTTGGGTCAAAAAAATGAAGTTGAAATACTAAAGTTATTATTCCTTGGTCAAGAGGGGGAAAATCTAAAAACCGATCATATTATCTTTGGATCAGGTATTACTGCCTTTGAACTTGAAGATTTGCTCATTACAAGAAATTTTAAAAAGGCTATCCAAACAATTCACTTTATGAGAGAAAATGATAAGCAGAATTCTGCTCCCATCATATGGATAATTGCTAAAGTTATTAATTCCTGCTTAAGTTCACTGAAATCATCAAACAAGAAATCTGCGTTAATTAACAGCGGTGTTTGGTCATCAAAAATTAATCTTTATTTAAATCTTATTAAAAAATCTAAAGATAATGAATTTTCAAACTTAAGCGAAGAAATTCTTAAAATTGATCTTATCAACAAAGGCTTGCTCAAAGCTGAGACTTGGGAACAAATTGAGAGAGTTATTTTGAAATTGCAAGATGCAACTGCATAGCGGAATTGAACAATTCAACAACATCCAAAAATCCCTGATAATTTTCTTGTAATTTATAATCCGTGTCAATTAAATGAGTGAGTGGCAAGAGACCCTTTGTAGAGCTTGTAAGCCAAATACAGGGTGAATCATTGAAATCTTTGATTGAGCAGCTACCCTCCTTCACTCTGTATGGAGTATCTTGGAGTGCATCAATTAAAATTGACCTGGTAATTCCAGGAAGAATATTTTCTGATAATGCAGATGTTCTAACCTGTCCCTTCTCATTAAAATAAAAAACATTGCTTGCCCCTGCTTCAGTCATAAAGCCTTCTCTGTGCATAACTACTTCATTGCAACCGAGTGATTTAGCTTTATTCATTGCTAAAATATTACCAAGCAATGAGGTTGATTTAATATTACATTTGCCCCATCGGTCATCATTGCAAAGCATTGCACCTATTGGTGAAGATGAAAAATTTGAAGGCATAGCATAACCAAATCTTTCTAGTTCCAAATCATCTTGATAAAGATGA
>QOPC01000001.1 GCA_003331545.1 SAR86 cluster bacterium | reverse complement strand
TGATCCTCAAAACCAACACTTAAGAGCTTCTTGCCACTCCTATTGAGAAAGTTTATTCCCATTATTGGATCTATAATTTTTTTAACCTGATCAAATATACCCATTGATTGAAATATTCGTTGAACTTGTCCATCAAAATGAACAGCTCTAGGGATGTCCCATATTTCTTGTTTTGGTTCAATAACAACAATACTGAAACCTTTTGAAGCAAATATATTTGCGGCAGCTGCTCCAACAGGTCCATATCCAACAATTGCTAAGTCAAAATGCATGGTTAATAAAAATTTTTAGATTGCTTTATTTTAGTCAAGTGGCTAGGATACTTAATATTCTGAATAATACAAATAATTAGCTATTATATAGCTTTAGATAAAAGAGAACATTATGTACATAGTTGATAATTATATAAATGGTAAGAGTTGCTCAATTTCAACTGAATCTTCATCAATAATTAATCCGTCATACGGCCGTGAAATAGGGGAGGTACATTATGCAACTGCTGAAACTACAAATTTAGCAGTGGAATCTGCATATCAAGCATCCAAAAGTTGGTCAAAAACAGGATTAACTTTAAGAGCTGAACTAATTTTAAAATTTAGACAAGGGGTAATAGATCGGTCGTCTGAAATTATTGATATATGTATAAATGAAGCTGGCAAAACCAAACCCGATGCTGAAGCTGAATTAGACAGGGCAGTTCAGGCACTTACGCATGTTGCTGGCGTTCAGCACTTTTATCCAACTCATTTCAGTCAAAATGTTGCTGGTGGAATTGACATTGCTGACTTAAGATTCCCAATTGGTGTTGTTGCTGGTGTTGGCCCCTTTAACTTTCCCATTCTCATCCCCATACTGCATAGCGCAATGGCTTTGGTAACTGGTAATACCTACATTGCTAAACCAAGTGAGAAAGTGCCGTCTATTTCTAGACTTTATGCCGATATTTATGAAGATATTGGATTGCCAGATGGATGCTTTAATGTGATCAATGGTGGAAAAGAGATAGTTGAGCAACTTGTACGCCACGAAAAGGTAAATGGCT
Organism: SAR86 cluster bacterium; assembly: GCA_003331545.1. Taxonomy (GTDB): domain Bacteria; phylum Pseudomonadota; class Gammaproteobacteria; order Magnimaribacterales; family D2472; genus D2472. Next base: position 84,526 of record QOPC01000001.1, on the reverse strand, counting down.
TAGCATTTATTGGAAGTACTGTCGCTGCAAAAAACCTTAAAATTTTAGGTGTAGAACACAATACAAAAGTGCAAGCGCTTGGTGGAGGTAAAAATCATATGATTGTCCTACCAGATGCTGATTTAGATATGTCTGCTGATGCAGCTGTATCTGCTAGCTTTGGTGCAGCAGGCCAAAGATGTATGGCGGTTTCAGTTGTAGTTGCTGTTGGTGATATTGCAGATGAGCTCTTAGATAAAATTAAAGAGAGAATGCCAAGTTTAGTCATGGGTGTTACTGATGATGATGAAACGCAGTTAGGACCGGTGATATCTCAAGAAAACAAAGATAAGATTTATTCATTTATTGACAGTGCTGAACCAGATGGAGCAACTTTAGTTGTTGACGGCAGAATTAGATCTAACTCATTAGAAGGGTGCTTTGTAGGCCCTACACTGATAGATAACGTAAAACCAGGAATGGCTGTATATGAAAATGAAATTTTTGGCCCTGTTTTATCTTTTGTTAGAGCGGAAACTTATGATGAAGCCATGGAAATTACTCATTCACATAATTTAGGAAATGGAGCTGCCTTATTTACTCGTGACGGAGGCGTTGCAAAAAAATGGTCTGATGAGATACAGGCTGGCTCAGTTGGTATAAATGTTCCTATTCCTTTGCCTACTTACGCCCATAGTTTTGGTGGCTGGAAGGATAGTGGATTTTCTGAGACCAAAGCATTTGGTCCAACCTCAATTGAGTTTTATACAAAGACTAAATCTTTAACAACTCGCTGGCCAGACCCTGCTGATAGCAAGGTTGATTTAGGATTCCCAAGAAACGATAACTAAGTTGTTCGATCGAATACTAAGCATTGTTACTCACTTTGTGTTTGTATTTATTGATATATACGTTCATCTTTGTATTTTCTTTAGAAAGACATCATCAAATAAAAAATTAAACTTTAGAGAGTATTTCGTTTCCATTGATAATGAGAATCATGCAGTTTGTGAGATTGGTGATCAAGATGCAACTTCAGATAAAACCCTATTGTTGATTGGTGGCATACCAACAAATCCAATTGAATCAATGTCATGGTTGGCAGAACAACTTCATAAAATAGACTCAGCCCTCAGGATAATAATTTTTAATATGCCTTATTATGATGAGCACTTTTCTATCGAATATTCTCAGGAGTTTGCTATCTCTAACGGTGAAAGTTTGTTAACTCAAAAAGAAATTGATTTTTCTAATCATAAAATTGATCCAAAATTTAGTCATGTTAACCAATCAAAAACAGTGAACTTATTAATGGATGCAATGGGAATTGATGCTGCTCATCTTGTTGGGCACGATAGGGGAGCTGTTATTCTAGAAAATCTTTGCATCAATAAACCTGAAAAAGTAATTACTTATTCCAGAGGTTCACAAGTTTGGGATTATGCAGATCCCAAATGGAAAAATTTAGCTCCAAAAATCCTTGTTGGTCCCCCACATAAAATAATGTCTGTATATCACCAATTTAGAATATTATTTTTTGCTGTTATGAATTTGAACAGACCAATCCATTTGCTTTCTGAAACATTTAAAATTAATGGAAGATCATCTAAAAGGAGTAGTGATCTTTATGATAGATATACACATTTAAAGTATAAATCTCAAATTTCTTATAAAAATTTTTTTAACAAAATTCAGCAATCTTTTATTCAAGGAGGTATGGATTCCGAGGTGAAGAATAGAATGAATCTAAAAAATACTTCGATACCGATTATGCAATTCCAAGGGGAAGATGAATTTAAAAGAGCATCTAACGGATCTCTTATTTCAGATCAACCATATTTTGGAAAATATAATTTATTTAGAAATGAAATTGAAGATATTTACCCATCTGCTGAAGATCAATCATCGGTTCCGCTTAAAAAAGAATATCTATCAGATATGGGATTATATAAAGAAATTCAAGTAAAGACTGGGGCTACATTTAATAAATTTTTTTTAATTCCAGATGCAGCTCACTTTAGTGTCATTGAAAATCCAAATGCATGCGCATCTGCTATTTACAATTTTATTAATATAGAATTTAATTTAAATTCAAATACTTAATGAGGCCTAAATAGGAACCATAGATGATAATAAATCCAGGTGAAATCTCTCTTGAAGAATCTTTAAAGATATGTCACGAGTCCATAAAAAAGGCTAGAGCAGAGGGCTTTATGCCAATAACAGTTACGGTTGTAGATGTGGCTGGTGTCATTAGAGCAACTTTGGCTGAAGATGGATCAGGTTTCACTCGTGCTGATGTTGCTTACGCAAAAGCGTGGTCTTGTATAGCTGCAGGTTTTTCTACAAGTACTCTTAGAGATATAATTGAAGAACAGCCTCGATTAGATAAAGCAATAAATGGGATGCAAATTATGGCTAACGGTAAGTTAATTCCAACACCCGGCGGCTTGATAATTCAAAAAGATGGCAAAAATATTGGTGCAGTTGGAATTTCTGGTGATAGATCTGATGAAGACGAGATTTGTGCCATTGCAGGAATTGAAGACGCTGGATTTACATATAGTCATAGCGCAACAAAATAATTTTAGAAAAAAAGGAAGATATTAATATGTCAAAAAATATAGAGGTTTATATAGTTGTTAATCTAACAATTCTTGATCCAGAAGAGTACAGAATCTATGAAAAAGGTTTTTTTCCATACCTAAAGAAGCACAATGGTGAATTTGTTACTTATGATGACGAGCGTAAAGTACTGGAAGGACCTGAGCCTTTGCCTGGAAGAGCAATAATATTTAAATTTCCATCTGAAGCTGATGCAGATAATTGGTGGGCAGATGAAGGTTATCAAGAATTATCAAAGCATAGAAGGGCCGGAACAGATTCGACGATTCAAAGAATTAAAGGACTGCCACCAAGAGACTAGACATGTATGTTGAAGCAACTGCATCATTTAACAGATCTAAAAACAGCATTTTGGAACTAGTCAGAGAACCAGGAAATCTTTTAAAGTATCATCCATTTTGCAAAAGAAATGATGCAATAACATGGCCTGGTAACAATTCAGAAGATCAACTTGAGTATTTAAATGGATTAACTTTTAATCGAAAACTCTTTAATTGGTCTGAAAATGGATATGATCTTGAAATTGGAAAAAATAAAAAAATGGCATTAGTAAATTGGATTGTTGAAGGCAATGATAATCATTCATCATTAACAATAAGGATTAATCCAGAGATAAGGAATTATGTTCCGGTAAAGAATAAATACCTTCAATATCTCCTTTGGTTTCTTTATGTAAAGCCAAAACTTCAGTCATATATTAACCATGTGATTAAAGGTTTTGATTTCTATATAAAAAATAATGAACTAGTAAAACATAATCAATTCGGTAAACATTCTTGGTTTTCATAAAATTATCTAGTGATAATTTATTAGTATTAATATCAATGCTCTTTATAGCTTTTTAAAACACATATAAGCTTTGAAAATACTGTTTGGGAATTCATTTTTTTTGTATTAGAATTTTTCAACATAATGAAAATAATTATAGAATTTATATCATCACATATTACCAGCTGGGGAATGGTCTGGTTTGGATTAATCTTTTGGGGAAGCATTATTAACGAGATAACCTCATTTAATTTTTTTAATACCACAGCATCTAGTTTCAATTTAACTCCATATATATTTGGTTTATCAATTGGACTTATTGCAAAAATGAGAGGGCGATGGGTATGAACACTAATATATCTGACTTATCAGAAAAATTATCTCTTGAAAAAGAAAGAGAGGTGGCAAGAACATTTGCAAAAAGATTTCAGTGGGAGATGCTAACAATTGGTCTTGGACAAGCGCTTGTTTGGTTATCAATGTGGTACCTAGTAGTTAATGGTCATCTATCGTTATTTGCTGGTTTCGTAGTATCTACTTTTTGTGCATGTCTTGCTTATTTACCATCACATGAGGCACAACATGGAAATTTCTCACGAGGAAATAAAAAACTTCAATGGATTGACTCATTGGTTGGTAATGTTTCCCTGATTACATTGATGTATCCATATCCACTTATGAAAGTCACTCATATGAAACATCACGCATATACAAATGATTCTGAGAAAGATATCGACTATGACATTGTAAGTTGTAAAAATCCCTGGGAGGTATTTCGATATACTTCTGAAGGCCCAAAAAAATATAAGTCTTTCTATGAAGTCCATAAAAATGATCAAAATTTTGCAGATAAATTTGAGCAAGGAGTTCTTATAAGCTGGATGCAAACAATTGCCCAGTTTGTTCTTGTTGTATTATTTCCACTAGAAACCTTATTTTTATGGTTTTTACCAAGGAAAATTGGTACTTTCTATACAGCAATGTTTTTTTCGTGGTATCCACATCACGGACTTGGTATGGGAAGATATAAAGACTCAAAGTTTTGGACCATCAGCTTGCCAAGATATTTCACTCATTCAATGCAGCTTCACTTTATTCATCATTTATATCCTAGAATAGGTCATTGGGATGAACCAAAGGCTATTATTGCTCTTAAACCTTTTTTATTAGAAAGAGGTGTACCTGGCGCAGAAGAAATTCCTGACCAAATTAACTACAGATCACTAATTAAAAGATCATAAACCCTAGTCATTCTTGGCTTTATTAATTTAACATAATATATATTATGCGAAGTTATATATATTGTCTGCATATATCTTAGGTACGCTAACCTACCCCGAGTCTATCCATAAAAAGTAATTTATTTATAACTTTAAAGTGAAACAACAATTAAAGATGGCCCTGATTCTTTTATACATTGAGTAAATATCTTTGTAAATTCTTCAATTGATGTTGGGGCGTAACTCGGCACTCCCATTGATTTAGATAGTTGAGGCCAATTAATTTTTGGATTCTCAAGAGAAAGCATTGATTCTGCCCTTTCACCAGTTTGTACGGCACCCACCCTATCGAGCTCTATTTTAAGAATTTCATACGAATTATTAGCAAAAATAATATTTGTTATGTTTAGATTTTCTCTTGCTTGAGTCCACAGAGCCTGAATTGTATACATTGCTCCACCATCTCCGTGAAGAGTTATCACTGGTCTGTCTGGTTTAGCTATGGCTGCACCTACTGCTAACGGCAAACCTTGTCCTATGGAACCACCAGTTAAGGCTAACCAATCATGCGGTTTAGCGCTTAACGTATGAGATGTTACAAAAAGGCTCGAAGTAGCAGACTCATCAGAGACGATTGCATTCTCGGGCATTAAACCTGCTAATAAAGGCCCAAATGAGGAAGTATCAAGAATTCCTGAGGTTGGAATATCTATTATGCTGCTTTGAATAAGATCCTGATTAATTGATGATGAGCCAGATTCTGCAGACAAAGCATTTAAGGCGTCATGGCCGTCTTGATTTGGGGAGCACAAGTTAATAATTTTAGTTTCGGTAGGCAGCAAATAGCTTTTTTTATCAGGATAAGCAAAAAAAGATACTGGGACGCTTGTTCCTATGAATACCACGCCAGCAGTATTTGTTAAGAATTCTTCAGCCATTTCAGCAAAATAAGGTACCTGTTCAATTATTGGCAATCCAGCTCCCCTTCTTATTCTAGAAATAAATGTATCAGTGACAATTCTGCATCCAGTGGCACTTGAAATTTCAGCAGCAAGTTTCAAGCAAGACTCATCAAGAAATTTACCTCCAATAAATAATATTGAGCCATCTAACTTAAGAATTTCTATAGATTCTGAAATTAATGAATGATCAATTGCCGAGGGCTTTATTGTTTCCAATGGTTGTGGGATATCTCCTTTGAAGTCACCCCATGCACAATCTGCCGGAACGATTAGGGTTGAAATCTGTCCAGGAAATGCATTAGCATTTTGCCAAGCTTCATTACCTAGATCACAGAGATCATCTACAGAATTTGATCTACCAACCCAGTCTGAAACTGATTTAGCGAGATTATCTAAATCAGATGTCAGGGGTGCATTGTATTTTAAATGATAAGTCGCATGGTCACCCACCACATTTACCATCGGTGATAGCGCTTTATTTGCATTATGTATATTTGCAAAGCTATTACCCAATCCTGGTCCCAGATGCAAAAGATTAACTGCAGATTTGCCTGACATCCTTGCGTAGCCATCAGCTGCCCCACTGACAACACCTTCGAACAAACCTAAAACTGGTCGTATTTCAGGATGGCTATCTATAGCTGCCACTAGATGCATTTCAGAAGTTCCAGGGTTAGCAAAAACAACCTCTGCTCCATTTGAAATAAGAGTTTTAATTAAAGCATCTGAAGCATTCATTGATTTATAAGTATTTGCATGAATTGACTATCCTATCCATGTGACTAAAATAAATCAAATAGACGATTAACTTAATTATTAAAAATTTATTTAATAATGCCAATTAGTATAGATGAAGAATGGATTTAGGTATAAGTGGTAAAAAAGCAATTATTTGTGCTTCTAGTAGAGGTCTTGGTAAAGCAATTGCAGAACAGCTTGCTCAAGAAGGTGTGGAAATTGTAATCAATGGAACAAATCAAGAAAATTTAGTTAAGACACAAGAAGAATTCTCTAAAAAAAAATATAAAGTTTCAGCTGTACTCGGCGCTATGGAAGAAGCTTCAACTCGCGAAGAGTTACTAGCAGTATGCCCTAATCCAGATATTTTAATTAATAATAGTGGTGGTCCAGCACCAGGCAATTTTTTTGATTGGACCGAAGAAGATTTTTTAAATGCAATAAAATCTAATTTCACTCAATCTGCCTTATTAATGCAATCAGTTATTCCAGGGATGCAGAAAAATAATTTTGGAAGAATTATAAATATGACATCAGCAATGGTTAAAAATCCTCACTTGATGATGGGCTTATCAACCTCTGCAAGATCTGGATTGCATGGACTATCAAAAGCATTATCAAAGGAATTTGCCAAAGATAACATTACAATTAACTGCATACTTCCAGAAAGAATAGCAACAGATAGACAGGTTAGAATAATTAATCATCAAGCAAAACTTGCAAACATAACCTACGAGGAAGCTCTAAAAATTGTGGAAGACGATTTACCAGCCAAACGAATGGGCAAGGTAGAAGAAATCTCAGGGATATGTGCATTTTTATGCTCTCAACAAGCAGCCTTTATCACAGGTCAGAGTATTTCTGTGGATGGGGGAAGCTCTGAGTACCTTTTATAGTAAAGGCAATCTTAATACTATGAAAAATGTAACGCTTTATCACCATGGCCCATCTACCTGCTCTCAAAAAGTAAGAATTATTCTTGAATTAAAAAATATTTCCTATGAATCTAAAATTATTGATTTATTAGCTGGAGAGCAACATGCCCCTGAATATGTAAAACTAAATCCCAATCATTTGGTGCCCACTCTGGTAACCGATGACGGTGTGTTAATAGAGTCATCTGTAATTAATGAATATTTGGATGATAATTTTCCTGGAATACCAGCAAAACCATCTGATCCATTTAATATTGCTAAAATGAGATTGTGGGTAAAGTACATAGATGTTTATCATCCTCAATGCGGCTCAATAACCTATGGTATTGGAATGAGAAATATATTAATCCAAAAACCTAAAGATGAACTTGATCAAGAGATTGCCAGTATTCCTGATCTTATTAAAAGAAAAAATAGACGAGATCTTGTTGACATGGGTCTTGATGCACCGGTTTTGATAGAGGCACTAAAACAAACAGAGGTTTTATTAGATAAACTTGAGCAAGAATTGGAAAATTCTGATTGGCTCTTCAATAATTCATTTGGTATTGCAGATGCTGCTACCCTGCCCTACATCATTAGGATGGAACAATTAGCGTTAGGAGAATTATTTAGCTCCACTAAAAGACCAAATATTAATAACTGGTATGAGAGAATTAAAAATATGGATATTTTCGAAAATGCTGTAACAAGCTATATTCCTGAGGCACTTATTGGAGTGCTGACTAAATTTGGAAATGATCAAAAAGATAAAATTTTTAAGATAATGGAGAAAAAATAAATGGAAAATAAACAAGAAATGAGCAAAGCTTTTGAATTTGCTTTATACGCGCTTGATATATATAGAAAGGTTATGGTTCTAGTTGTGCTTTGGTCATTTTGGGCTATATTTTTCTCGAAATTAGAACCAACCTTTATAGCAAATATACTCTTATCTGCTGTAGCATTTGGGTTAGCAGTAATGCCTTTATTGGTTGACTTTAATGAGTCACATGCGACTAATCCACTCTGGACAGGGCATGCTCGCTTTCATTTAGTTTGGCAGGTATTAGCTTTAACTGTTACAGGCATAATAATAATCTTACTTTTATGGGTATTTCCATCATTTTCAAATTTATTAATATCAATAGCACTTTTATATATGTGGATAATTTGCTTCCTCGCGGCTTGGGCAGCCATTCCTTTATATGATGGAAAATTAAATGATATTAACGGAGTGCCTCCTACTCACATGAAATTTTTTGGAAAAGAATATGAGATAGATAGAAATGTTCAGGGTCTTGTAGCTGCGGCCATCGTAACAACTTATGCCTGCGGTATTATTTTCTTGGGATGATTGAAGGAATTTTAAATTAAAAAAAGATGAGACTTCTAGGGCTCTCTAATCTGATCAACCATTAAAGAAACATTCTCAGGAGGTCTTGCATAGAAGAAGGAGACCGAAATGGCAATGCAAAAGTTTAACAGCATTCCAATAAATCCAAATCCCTCTGGTGAAATTCCCAAGAACCAATTTTCTGAGGAATTTAACTGAGCGTTAATAAATTTAAAATTAATGATGTAGGCAGAGGTGATTACAAGTCCAGAGATCATGCCTGCAATAGCTCCTTCTTTATTAAGTCTTTTATAGAAGATTCCCATTACCAAAGCAGGAAAAATTGTTGCTGCTGCTAATCCAAAAGCAAATGCTACAACCTGAGCTACAAATCCCGGCGGATAAATTCCGAATAAGCCTGCAATAAATATTGCCACGGCAGCAGAGCAACGAGCATAAAATAGTTCTTGTTTTTCAGTAATTTGTGGCATAAAAGTTTTTTTAAGAACATCATGAGATATAGAGGCTGAAATCACCAAAAGTAAGCCAGCAGCAGTTGATAAAGCCGCAGCTAATGCGCCAGCTGCAACCAATGCTACAACCCAGCCAGGAAGACTTGCAATCTCTGGGTTTGCAAGAACCATAATATCTCTATCTATGTAAACCTCATTATCGTTGCTCATATCTGGATCATTAACTGTTAGCCTTTCTCCAGATAACCCTTTTTCATTCGTAAAATTAGGCTTGACGCCCTCTAAAGCATTGCCAGCTGAATATTGAATCAAACCATCTTCATTCTTATCTTTCCAGGCTATGAGACCAATATTTTCCCAGTTCTTAAACCAATTTGGCGCTATCTTATATTGTGTCTCTTGGACTGAGTCTATGAAATTCATTCTTGCAAAAGCAGAAACTGCTGGTGCAGTTGAATAAAGTATAGCTATAAATATTAGGGCATAACCTGCAGATTTTCTTGCATCACTTACTTTTGGTACCGTAAAAAATCGAACTATCACATGAGGAAGTCCTGCAGTTCCAAACATCAAAGCAGCAGTTATGCAAAAGATATCAATCCTACTTTTAGTATTTTCAGTATATGGAGTGAAACCTAAATCAGTTGTAACTTGGTCTAATTTATCTAACAAATATGTTGAACTATTTACCAAAGTATCGCCGAAACCTAATTGGGGGATAGGATTACCAGTCATCAAGATAGAAATAAATATAGCTGGAACTAAATATGCAAAAATTAAGACACAGTATTGAGCAACTTGCGTGTAAGTAATACCTTTCATACCACCTAAAACTGCGTAAAAGAAGACGATACACATTCCTACAATCACACCAACATTAATATCAACCTCTAAAAATCTTGAAAAAACAATTCCCACGCCTCTCATTTGCCCAGCTACATAAGTAAATGAAACAAAAATCAAACATATAACTGCTACCAGTCTGGCAGCATTCGAATAATATCTAGTTCCAATAAAATCTGGAACGGTGTATTGACCAAATTTTCTAAGATACGGAGCCAATAACAATGCTAAAAGAACGTATCCACCGGTCCAACCCATTAAGTAAACAGAGCCATCTTTTCCAAGAAAAGCTATAAGTCCAGCCATTGATATAAAAGATGCTGCAGACATCCAGTCTGCTGCAGTAGCCATTCCATTAGCAACAGGATTAACGCCTTTGCCAGCTATGTAAAAATCACTAGTGGTTACAGCTCGTGACCAAATTGCTATTGCTATATATAAAGCGAATGTTAAACCGACAAATAAATATGTTAATGACTGAGTATCCATTATTGAGTATTGTCTTGACCTTTATTGTCTTCATATTTTTTATCAAGCCTATTCATAAGATATACATAAATGAATATTAGGATTACGAAAAAATAAATACTGCCTTGCTGAGCAAACCAAAAGCCTAACTTAAAGCCTCCAATCTTAAAGCTATCCAAGAAGTCAGAGAACAATATTCCAAAACCAAATGAAACAAGAAACCAAAGAGATAATAAAATTGAGAGAATTTTTAAATTAGATCGCCAATAATTTTTTCGCATATATTAATTATACCTACCAAAATAAAAGAACCCGCAAAAGCGGGTTCTTCATATATTTGCTTAAATTAATATACTCTTGAAATAACTGCTTGGTTATTTTCTATTTCTCCGTCAACATAAATACTATTATTCATAATAATAGTGTCTTTAGATGATTTATCCTTTTCCCAAGATATGGCATTAACAAAATTATGATGCTGGCTGTGATAACCCGGAGTAGGATCTGATTTAAAGGCAACAGAGCTTTCTGTAAGATTATCAACTGTAAACATAGGTTCGGTTCCTAATGCACAATAATGCTTAATAACAAGTTCGCCATCTTTATCAGAATAAGTAGTAAACATCTCAACGCCATCTTCAATTAACTCTTCTCTGATGGTATTACCATTCGAGACTAATTTGAAATGATAGGAAGCTTCGATAACATTACCAGAGTGTTGAGTAAGTTTGCCTTCCCATTTGCCAAGCATATTATCCTTGATAAAGTTAAAAGCATCGCTATGTGTAACTTCACCTAAATTTACATCACCTATAAAGTTTTCTTCAGCAGACTCTATCGGCATTGATAAAATTAAGACAATTGCAAAAAAAGTATTTATAAATTTCATTTTTTAATCCTCATTAATTATTCATAAATTTTAGCCCATAAAAACTAAGTTTTGGTCTAATTGAAGTACAATTTTTTACTCAACAGAACTTCTTAAAATTACTAGATCTTTGGTTAAGATACTCCCAATAGCTGTGTGTGACAAATTCTCACGGGTAACTCCTATTATATCTGCCACCCTTTCGGCAGCATAAATGCCAGTGCAATGACCGCCCATAAATTTGGTCATTCCATTATTTTTAAGCCAGTTAGCAGTCTTATCTATAACTACATCTGGAGCATTAAATAAGTGAAAGCCCCCTATGGCACCGTATACCGGTACATCATGAATAGATTGCAGTTTTTTTGCCGTATTAATAATTCCAGAATGCCCACAACCAGACATCATCACCCAACCATTAGCAGTTAACATGCCAGCTGATTGATCATCTAATATAATATCTGGTACAAATTTATCCATTTGGGGGTCTTTAATTACTAAACCTGAGGGACCATTATAAGTTTCAACTGTCCTTGCAACAGTCCCGGTAGCAAATATATCTCTGGCAACTTCGAAGTGGGTATCTAAAATAATAAAACTAATACCTAATTTTTCTGCATCATTTTTCCATCTACTTGCCTCAGCATAATTGCCGGGGCCCTCCATTGTTCCCTCTGAGGTAAATCTTTGATTGAAGAAACCTCTTGCAACATAAACTTTTGAAAAAGCTTTACTATTAATATCTTTAAAAGTGTCTCGAAGTTTTATCAGTCCACCCGTATGATCGCTGTGAAAATGACTTAATATTACTTTTTCTACTTTTGATAGATCTTTTCCTAAAACTTTTGCGTTATGCAAGACTGTATCTTCATGAAAACCTGTATCGAAAAGAATTGATTCATCGTCACTTTCATATAGAGCCGAGAAACTCCATTCTCCAAAGCCTCCATAATTAGAAATATTTGTAGCTAAAACAGTAATTTCATAAGATCCAGGGAGATGAATACATAAAATTGCTAAGAAAAAACTTAAGAATCTCATCAATTATAAAATTGATGGACCAATGGCAACTGGTCTGATTGAAGATGCAGAACTTCCCTTAACCATTAGGGGTAAAATCATTACGCACGATAATTCAACTGCATCATCTGAAATTTTTTTTAGATTAAAATTTTCAAGGGTATGAATTCCAGCTTGGGTTAAGAAGTAATGATGGACAGGAAAAACCATGTTGCTAGGAGTTCCCTCGGGAACAGGCATAGGATTATTTGGGTCAGCAACAGCATCAACAAATGGTGTGTCCAATCCAACAGCAACAACTTTTTTAGATGCTAAGAATTCAGCAAGCTTGTACGAGATGCCTGGGGCCATTGAATAATATAACTTTGATTCATCTGGATCTTGATAATTATCACTCCAACCAGTGTAAATAAGCACGACATCGCCCTCAATAATTCCTCTTGATTTTAAAGACGAGCTTTTAATTGATTTTTCAATATCTTCAATCGTGACATACTCACCTGCCAACATAGATTTTCCATCGTAAGCATATTTTTTTACATCTATAAGAACAGCAGATGTAATAATTGGAGGTACAGTCTCCATCCCAAGCTTGAGTAATGGTGAATCATGACTAGGCTTAACCTCTTTTCCAGTGAAGCCACCATAAAATTTTGCATTTGAAATATCTAGTTCGCTTTTGCCATCCCATGGAGAGTCCAGATGACCAAAATGTCCTAATGCGTCCATTTGAGTACCTTGATTGCCATCATTTACATTCTCATTAAGAACATCCATTGTAAAAATTTGCACAGTATTGGGCATTGAAGAAGCTGGTAAAAACTTTGGTTTATATTCTCCAGCAAATGGTGACAATGGCATGGATTGCGTCCGTAAGTAAGAAAGCTCATAACTCCTTGAATCAGGGTTAGATATTAAATTTGAGCATCTTGACCAAGTTTCTAAGCCAAGGATATTACTCATGCCTCTTTGAGTAGATAGATCTTCAGCATAAGGAGAAATTGAGAATATTAAAAAACAGGTTAGAAAAAAAATTTTCATTAAAGTAACTCCATTTTAACTATGTTACTAAATTAATATATTAAGTATCACAAATGAGAACAATTCTCATAAATAAAATTATAGTGTAATATTTATACATATCTCAATAAAGAGATACATATTCCGGAGGATAATATGGAACTAGAACTATGGAACTTATTCCAGTCTGCTAGGGGACCAAATGCTACGCTTATATTGGCTGTAGTGATAGGTATATGGATAACTGCAAGATTTGCTAGTGTTGCAAGAGAAAATAATGCACCAATATTGATGAAAGCAATTATTTCAGTTTTTGCTTTAGCAATGGCAGCTTTTAATTGGTTTGTTTTCACGCTTTCAATGAACAACTTAATAATTACTGCAAATGTAATGCAAGGTCTCAAAGAATCAGGCGAGACTGTTAGCCCAGTTGCAGAAGCTTTTATTGCTCAAAATGCTGGTGAATTAGCAACCACTCCAAACATGGTTGGTATAGCAATAGTAGTATCAGCACTTTTAATAGCCATTCTGCCAATGTGGCTTAAAGGAGATGAATCATGACAGAATTAGATTTATGGAATCATCTTTGGATGGCAAGTGGCAGTAATGCAACTTGGTTTATAGGTTTAGGATTTCTATCATGGGTTGGATTAAGAGCTGGCCAAAATATTTACAATAATCCTGACACGCCTCTATTAATGAAAATTTCAGCCACTGTGTTCTGTCTTTTTGTTGCCAATGGATGGATTACTAACTTTGCATTTTCAGAATGGAATGCAAATGGTGTTGCTAATGCAATGACATCTATTCAGGAAGAAGGAGCAATCTTATCTTCTTACGCAAATGAATTAATAGCAGCAACTGACCCAGGTGCAGCATTTTCATTGATGCCTGATGTAATTCAGGGGCTTTTTGTTGCCTCAATCCTTATAATGTCGATCGGACCGATGTGGGTTAAAAAATAAGGCTAATAATGCATATAAAAAAGCCTGCTTGTAAGCAGGCTTTTTTTTGGATATTAATTATTTTGTATAAATAATCTGACAATGCTCGATGGTATCACTGACAATCTCATCAACATACTGAGCTGATTCATTCCAAATTGCAGCCCAGGATCCCCCAGCATAATACTCATCAATAACCTTTCCTAAATCTCCAGCAGTTTGACTCACTGCCCTAACATGGAAAACTTCTGTACCACCGCCTAGAGGTTGAAATACACCAATATTCATGTCATGACCTGCTGCTCTGATGGCCTCTTCTAGTTCAACAATTTTTTGAGTGTATGCCATTGGATCATTTAAATTTAATCTCCATAAACGCTCGTAGGCTGGTTGCAACTTAAATTCTTTTAAAGGCTTAAAAGTGGATGAATATTGAACCTTACGCATCTTTTTGTATGGCCCTGTTGCCTTCATTGGATCATACAAATCTGTTGCTTCCATAGCTTTTTCAACGCTTGGAAAGGCATTCCAAACAAACATTTCACCAGGATATTGGTTTCCTGTTTTGGTTACACAAACTCCAGCTACATCTGCGCCAATGGCTTCAAATGGAGCTTGATTTTCTTTCATCATTTCTATGTATTTATCTACATTTTTTGCTTTAACGTGAAGGGTTGTAAAAGCACCTTCTGGAATAGCATATGTATTCATGGACAATATCAACAGCATTGCTGTAATTGATTTTAAAATTTTCATTTTTCTCCGGGTTTAAAGTTTAATATATTAATATAATGTATTTCTTTTATACATTAAATAATTTTATTAGACTTGATGTGTCTAAATTCCCCATTTTTTTTTCTGAAAGCTTTTCATACCTTTTTAATACGTTTTTTGAAATACTAAGATCCAAATCATTTGAACTTGATTCATTAAGAGCAATTTTTAAGTCCTTGATCATTAAATCTACGGCAAATCCAAAGTCAAACTTTCCATCAACCATGCTTTTAAAGCGATTGTCCATTTGCCATGACTGAGCTGCACCTCCAGATAAAGCCTCAAGTACTTTTGTCATATTAAGATTAGATAATTTACCTAATGCGACTCCCTCAGATAAACCTTGAAGAAGCCCAGCAATGCATAATTGATTAACCATTTTTGTTAATTGCCCATGGCCACTAGGCCCAATTTTTGTAATTTTATTTGAATAAGATTGCATGATGCTTTCTATAATTGAAATCCTTTTATTAGGCCCTCCATACATTATTGAAAGAGTTCCATTGATAGCTCCAACCTCTCCTCCACTCACCGGGGCGTCAAAAAAAGAAATATTATTTAAAATAAACTTTTTGTTTGATGAGATATTCTCTATTAGATGAAGGGAAGTTGTTGAATGATCAATTACAAATGCATTAGGTTTTAGTAATTCAATAAAGTTATTTTTTATTAAAACCTCAACAATCGATAAATCATCTTTTAAGCATGTAATAATGCCATCGAATTTGATCTTGGTATTTTGTAATTTTAACTCCAAACCAATATATTTTTTTAACCATTTTTTGGTTACTCTTTTTGTTCTATTAAATACGTATAAATCTATATTGCGATCTTTAGAGAGATGACCTGACATTGAATATCCCATGGTCCCAAGACCAATGAATAAGTATTTTGGTTTATTTCTGCGCAATGTGTATTAAGTTTGTTTTTAGATAATTTTAACCCATTTTAGTTATTTAAAAAAAATGCATTTGTTTTGTTGTTTTAACATGCTAAAACATATAGAATTGTCGTCATGAAATTATCAACAGCACTAAAAAACTTAAATTCTGATAAAGACATAGATAATTTTTTAAAAGATTTATGTACTCCAGCAGAAATTGAAGCTATGCAAGAAAGATGGGAAGTTGCTCAACTTTTGTACAAAGGCGACTCAACATATAGAGATATAGCATCAAAATTAAACACCTCAACCGCAACAGTAACAAGAGTGGCTCGATTTCTTTTTAAAGAGTCCAACAAGGGATATTTAAGTTTATTAAAGCAGGATTAAAAATGGTAAAAAAAATTACAATTGCAATTCAACGAAAAGGTAGATTATTTGATAGTAGCAAGGAACTGTTAATTAAATCTGGTATTAACTTTAGTACTAGTGGTGAAAAACTTTTAGCTCGTTCTTCAAATATGAATATAGATATATTGCTAGTAAGAGATGACGATATTCCCTCACTAGTATCAAAGGGGGTTGCGGATCTTGGTATTGTTGGAAAAAATGTTCTTGCAGAACAGGCTGCAAATAACCGAAAGATTACAGCCAAATCAGTATTAAACCTAGGATTTTCAAAATGCAGATTGGCATTTGCAAAACCTCTTACCTCTAAGATTAAATCATTGAATAACAAAGTAATAGCTACGTCCTATCCAGGGCTAGTTAAAAAATTTCTTAAGAAAGAGTCAATCAATGCTGAGCTCATTAAAATTAATGGATCAGTTGAGCTTACACCTTATATAGGTATCGCCGATTGCATATGTGATCTTGTTTCTTCCGGGGCAACATTAGAAGCTAATAATTTAACTGAATTTAAAACATTGATGGATTCAGAAGCTGTTCTTATTTCATCTAGTATTCTCAAGAATCTTAAGGAAAAAAGTATTATTAATCTTGTTAGAAGGTTTGAGGGTGTTATTAATGCTGCGGAGAGTAAATATGTAATGTTGAATGCAAGTACTGATTCTGTAAACAAAATATGCAAATTACTTCCCGGAGCTGATTCACCAACCATCATTCCTTTACAGGAAAAAAATAAAGTGGCAATTCATGCGCTATGCAGTGAGCCAGTTTTCTGGGAAACAATGGAAAAATTAAAGTCCAATGGAGCATCCTCAATACTTGTAATGCCCGTTGAAAAAATTTTAAATTAAATGAAGTTAATCAATAGATCAAAATCAAAATTACCTATTAATTGGAAATCTTCTACGATCAATTCTAAGGATATTGAAAACACAGCTTTTAGATATAGAGATTTAATTATTAAGAATGGTACTAAGGCCTTTAACATAATTAACGATGAGTTAAAGCTTCCAAATTTAAAATCTTTTAAAGTTAGGGCTGCTGAAATAAATAAATCTGAAAATTCTGTTTCAGATGATTTAAAGAAAGCTATTTTAAATTCTTCAAATAATATCAAGTTAATTTGTGAAGAAGAAAGAAAAAAATTAAGCTCTTCATCAATCGAAACTACCAAAGGGATCACTCTTTGGAAAGAATTTAGGTCAATTGAAACAGTGGGTCTATATGTTCCAGGTGGCTCAGCTCCATTAATATCATCTTTTCTTATGCAACTTATACCTGCCAAGGTTGCCGGATGTAAAAATATAGTTGTATGCACTCCCCCATTAAAATCTGGTTCTATAGCTCCGGAAATCTTGTGGATTGCAAAATTATTTGGAATTGAATCAATCTATAAAGTCGGTGGTGCTCAAGCTATATTTGCGATGGCATATGGAACAACGGTTATTCCTAAGGTAGATAAAATTTTTGGTCCAGGTAATTCTTATGTAAATATTGCTAAAAAAATATGTTCTGAAGATGTTGCAATAGATTTACCTGCGGGCCCAAGCGAAGTCATGGTTGTTTCTGACGATGAGACAAAAGCTGGGCTGGTTGCAGCTGATGTATTGTCTCAACTTGAACATGATGCTGCCTCTAAGGCATTTGTACTTTCAAACAATTTAAATTTACTTAAAAAGATTAAAAAAGAGATAAATATTCAACTATCTTCGCTTTCAAGAAAAAGTATCTTGAAAAAAAGTTTGTTAAATCTTCAGTTAATTAAAACAAGATCGATGGTTGATAGCATTAGTATGATTAATGAATGCGCTCCTGAGCACTTAATTCTTTTAGATGACGATTACTCAAAATTTTTATCAGGAATTTATAATGCAGGTTCTATATTTTGTGGCTCATTAAGTCCGGAGTCTTTTGGCGATTATTCTTCAGGGTCCAATCATGTGCTTCCAACAAATGGTATGGCTAAGGTATTTTCTGGATTAGGAGTAAAAGATTTTGGAAAACAGATAAACGTGCAAACAGCATCGTCTGAGGGTTTTTTAAATTTAAAAGATACTGTTATTACCATGGCCAATGCTGAATCGCTTGATGCTCATGCAAGGGCTGTAGAAATCCGAGAAAAACTTGCAGTTACTAAATCGCGATCAAGAATTTCATCCGAGATTAGAAAAACCAATGAAACAAGCATATATATCAATTTAAATCTTGATGGAACCGGACAATACAATATTGATACCGGATTAAAATATTTAGATCATCTGCTCGAACAATTTTCTAAACATGGATCAATTGATCTCAATATTTCTTGCTTGGGAGATCTAGAAATCGATGAACATCATACAATTGAAGATATCGCAATTACTTTAGGCTCAACGATTAATAAAGCATTACAAGAAAGAAAAGGTATATCACGTTATGCTTCGAACGAAATCCTGGTTATGGATGAAGTAAAATGCAATGTAAGCATTGATCTATGCACCAGAAGATTTTTAAATTTTAAATGCTCTGATCTTAGAGAAAGAGTTGGCGATTTCCCAACAGAAATGTTTGAACATTTCTTTATTTCTCTGATAAATTCTGCTGCATTTACTTGTCACATTGATACCATCGGCAGCAATTCGCATCACTTATTAGAGGCTACATTTAAAACATTTGCTAGATGTCTTCGATCAGCAATAGTCATTGAATCCAATCAAACATCATCAACAAAAGGATTGATGTGAGTGTTGCGATAGTTGATTGCGGTGGTGCAAACCTTCGTTCGGTAGCTACATCAATTGAGAGACTGCATATTCCTTATGTGATTACCGATAATAGTGATGAAATTATCAATGCACAGTATGTAATATTGCCCGGAGTCGGTTCGGCACAGAATGTAATGAAACATCTAGAATCAAAAAATTTAAATAATGTAATAACCCAGCTAAAACAACCCGTTTTAGGTATTTGTATTGGAATGCAGATTTTATTTAATTACTCAGCTGAGGGTAATACTAAATGTCTAGGAATATTTGATGAAAACATTGATATGTTTAGCGAATCAAATCTCCTGAAAGTTCCCCAAATGGGATGGAATAAAGTCGAGTTTTCAGATGCCAAGCTAAAAAAATTAAATGATTATTACTACTTCGCTAATAGTTTTTATGCAAAAACATTTGATAGCACTAAAGCGATGTCAGACTATGGTAGTGCTTTCTCATCAGTCGTACAAAAGGATAATTTTTTAGGCTGTCAATTTCATCCAGAAAAATCTGCAGAAGCAGGCGTCAGATTTTTAAAATATTTTTTGACTAAATCATGAGAGTCCTACCCGCTATAGATTTAAAAAATGGAAACTGTGTAAGGTTAATTAAAGGTAATTTTAATGATGTAACTAACTACAATAATGATCCAATCAATCAAGCGAATATTTTTTTAGAAAACAATTTTAACTATTTACACGTTGTAGATCTTGACGGCGCTCAAACAGGCAATCAATTAAATCGATCGGTTATTCAAAAACTTTTAGAGATATCAGGGCTAAAAATTCAAGTTGGAGGAGGCATTAGAGAAATTGAAGATGTGCACAACATGCTTGAAATGGGTGTTTCTAGAGTCATTGTTGGTACAGCAATATTTAAAGAAAAATTTTTGGATAAAATCGAAGAAAATTTTGATCCAGATCAAATAATTTTAGCTGTGGATTTTAATTCATTAGACGGCATACCCTATATTTATACTCACGGATGGCAAGATAATAGCAATATTAAATTATTTGATTTTGTTTCAGAGAATTCTTATTTTAAAAATCTCCTTGCTACAGACATTTCACTCGATGGCGTATTACAAGGAGCCAGTTTTGAAACCTATGAACAGATCTTGCGATTATTTCCTAAGTCAAATTTAATTGCCTCTGGGGGAATAAGTTCAATGAGTGATCTTGTGAAGTTAGAAAACTTACAAATCCAAGAATGTATTGTTGGTAAAGCGATATATGAAAAACAAATATCTTTATCTGATTTAAGTAATGATTACTAAAAGAATAATTCCATGTTTAGATGTCAGAAATGATCATGTAGTCAAAGGTATTCAGTTTAAAAATCATAAAATTGTTGGATCTATAGTAGATCTAGCACAAAAGTACTCAGAAGAAGGTGCCGATGAGCTTGTTTTTTATGATATTACTGCTAGCACAGATGGCTCAACTGTCAGTAAAGAATGGGTTTCAAAAATATCCGATGTTATCAATATACCGTTTTGTGTTGCCGGCGGCATCAAATCAGTAAATGATGCGAGATCAATACTAAATCTTGGAGCTGATAAGGTATCAATCAATACCCCTGCTTTAGAGAACCCAAATTTAATTAGGGAATTGAGTTTGGAATTCGGATCACAATGTGTCGTAATTGGTATGGATATTAAAACAATAGATGGAAAAAGTTTTCTTTTTGCAAAAACTGGTAATGAATTAACAGCGCATTCAACGGAAATTTTAGCTTTAGACTGGATAAGAAAGGTACAAAAACTTGGTGCAGGCGAAGTGGTAATAAATTCCATGAATCAAGATGGCATGAAAAATGGATATGACATTTCTCTTTTAAATGAATTAAGCAAAGTCTGTACTTTGCCTATGATTGCCTCTGGTGGGGCTGGTAGTGATGATCATTTTATAAATGTATTTGCAAATACGAATGTGGATGGCGCTCTGGCTGCAAGTATATTTCATAATAATGAGTATTCAATTCAAGACATCAAAACTTCATTGCAATCAAATAAAATTAATATAAGGACATCGTTATGATAAAACTCGATTGGGAAAAGGTTAATGGTTTGATACCAGCAATTATTCAGGACCATCAAACTCTGCAGGTTTTAATGCTGGGATATATGAACAAAGAAGCTCTTGAAATAAGCCAATCAACAGGAATGGCAACATTTTTTAGTAGAACTAGACAAAAATTATGGACCAAAGGTGAAACCTCAGGCAATAATCTTAAAATTAAAAAAATAATGCATGATTGTGATAATGACACATTACTTGTTCTTGCTGAGAATAATGGTCCTACATGTCATCTTGGTCGAAACTCTTGCTTTGAAGATTCTCCCTCCTCATTTAATGAAATTAGCAAATTAGAAGAAATGATCGATTTAAGATTTAAGGAGGCTGATTTATCCTCTTACACATACCAGTTATTTAAGGATGGTATTAAAGAGATGGCCAAAAAAGTTACTGAAGAGGCTGGTGAAGTTTCTATTGCAGCTGTTACAAATGACGGGCGAGTAATAGATGAAACAGCTGATTTGATTTATCACCTGCTGGTAACTCTAAGAAAATTAAATCTTAGCTTTTCTGATGTTTTGGATGAACTAAATGCGAGATCAAAGTAGAGCTACTTTTCGTCTACATAGTTAAGAACTTGTTCTCTCATTTCTTTGCGCAAAACAAACAAGGCAATAAGATTCGGTATGCTAACTAGGGCAACAACAACATAAGCAATGTTCCATACAACTGTTGTATCAATAACGGCTGCTGCAATGAAACATAATACATAGAAGTTCCGATACCAAATCACCCCTCTTTCGCCAAATATGTAAGCTGTCGATCTATCACCGTAATAACACCAAGCTATTGCAGTGGAAAAGGCAAATAACAGTAATGCGACTGCAACCAATTTACCACCAAAATCACCAAGAATACCTTGCGAAAATGCTTTCGCTGTTAATTCAGCAGAACTAACTAAAGACTTGCCTTCAATAATGACTTGTTCACTAATCTTGCCATTTTTGACATTCAGGATTCCAGAAAATAATTCTGCATCAGCTGATGAAATAACAATGTCTTCGGCAATTGATCTTGAATGAATGACCGTCATTTCATTAGAAATTAATTTTCCATCTTGAACGCTTAAGGAGCCAGAAAATTCATTAACATCAGAGTCCATGGACTGAACGTACTTAGTTAATTCGTTAATATGATCAGGATAAACATAGCTCCCATCAACATTTTTTTCATCACTATAGACCCCCTCAAGTATGACCATATCTGTCTTAGAGAATGTTGTATCAAATTTCTGTGTCCAAACACCGCTTGATAGGATAACCAGTGCAGTAATACTACAGACAACAATGGTATCTATAAAAGGCTCAAGTATTGAAACCATTCCTTGCTCAACAGATTTCTCTGTTTTGGAAGATGCGTGAGCGATTGGAGAAGACCCCTGACCGGCCTCGTTTGAATACAAGCCTCTTGCAACACCATATTTTAAACTCATCGCAAAACTAGCACCCAGGAATCCTCCTACTGCAGCAGAGCCAGTGAAAACTTGAGCAAATATTGCATTAAATGAAGGAATAATATTTTGATAATTTTCAGCAAGAACTATTAAAGCACCACCAAAATATATTATCCCCATAATTGGTATTATTTTGCTGGCAACAGATGCAATTCTTTGAATGCCACCAATGATAATTATCCACAAAAGTGCTCCCAAGAATAATCCAGTGAATAATTTTGGCACAGCAAATTCTGTATTCATAACCAATGCAATGTTATTAATTTGAGGCATGTTGCCTGAACCTATAGCAGTAATCATCATGAGCAGTGAAAATAATATGGCAACCCATTTCATATTGAGGCCCTGCTCAATGTAGTACATTGGCCCGCCAGATATTGATCCGTCTGACAAAGTTGTTCTGTATTTATGTGCCAGCGTTACCTCAACAAATTTTGTTGTCATTCCAAAAATTGCTGTGATCCACATCCAAAATATAGCTGCTGGACCGCCAGTCCAAATTGCCAATGCAACACCACCAATATTTCCGGTTCCTACTGCACCAGACATTGCAGTTGTAAGTGCTTCGAAAGGTGTAGTTTCTCCTTTTGACTCACTTTTGTCGTACTTGCCGGAGACTATCCTCCATCCATTTCCAAAAAATCTAAATTGTGGGAAACCAAGATAAAACGTAAAAAATATACCTGTACCTATTAATAGAGCTGGAAACCACCAGGAGCCACTTAAATTGCCATCTAAAAGTATAAGAAAATTATTAAAGGCGTCCATAAAAATTACTCGTTTACAAATTCCATTAAGTCTGTGTAGCCACCAATTAGCTTATCGTCTATAAAGATTTGGGGCATTGTTCTGGCATTTGGATTTCGCTCCATAAGAATTTTAAAAGTCTCAGGAATTTCAACGTTGTGTTCTTGGTAGGTAATATCGTTTTGATCGAAGTAATACTTTGCTTTATCACAAAAGCTACAATTTGATTTAGAATATATTTCTACGTTTTTAAACATCTTGGGATTATAAGCTAAATGTCATTATTTAATTTAAAAAATAAATCATTTTTAATAACTGGTTCATCCAAAGGAATTGGCAAATCAATTGCATTTCATGCTGCAGCTCATGGAGCCAAAGTTATTATATCTAGCAGAAAATTAGATGCTTGCATAAACACGGCTAATGAAATAAACGATCATATTGGATCTGAGGTTGCATTTCCAATTGAAGGGAATATTGCTCATCAGGCAGAACTTGAAAATTTAGTTAACGAAACAAACAAATTACTTGGAAAGATTGACGTATTAATTTGCAATGCTGCAACCAACCCATTCATGGGATCAATGGCTGATATTCCGTCTGATGCATTTGATAAAGTTTTAAATAACAATATTAAAGCAAATCATATTTTAACAAATTTAGTTACCCCGCAGATGATTGAACGAAAGGATGGCGTAATAATAGTTATTTCAAGTATTGGAGGAATCAGGGGCAGTAATCTACTCGGTACTTACAATATAAGCAAAGCAGCAGATATTCAGATGGTTAAAAATATAGCTGTTGAATATGGACATCACAATATTAGGGCTAACAGCATAGCCCCAGGACTCATCCGCACTGATTTCGCAAAAGGATTATGGGAAAATCCTACACTTCATGATCATTACACCAGCACACATCCAATGAGACGAATTGGTGAGCCCGATGAAGTTGCAGGTACAGCAATAATGCTTGCTTCTGATGCAGGGAAATATATAAATGGTCAAACCATTGTTGTAGACGGCGGCGCAACTATATAAATAGATTCTTGATTTTATAAAAAAAATTATTTAGTCCTATTTGTTCATTCAGCGATGGGACTTTACTTAGTTGAAATTTATATTCAATTAATTCCTCAATTAAATCAGACACAAGCCTAGTATCTAAATGCACTTTATTATTTAAGGTAATTGAGGGATGTGATTTATAAAAATTTTTATTTATTCCCATATATGTCTTAAGAAAAAGAACTATGGAATTAATTTTTTCATCAAATGTAATATTGATCTCTTTATAAAACTTAATCAAATCAGGCGTTGTGATTTCACCTAAACAAAAGGAGTTAAGATTTTGAGAAATTTCAAGATATTGACCGGCCATATTGCTCTCAATTAATCTCTCAATTTCTAACGGAGTTGTGTCTGGTGCAAAATTTAGAGTTGAGAAATCAATGTAACCCTGATCCAAAATCCATTTATTTAAATCATCATCATCCGGATTTTTAATTGAAATTGAGTGTGAGCGAGAATATATTGTTGGTAAAAAATATTTACGCTTATTAGAAATTATAAAAATATGCTTATTTTCAGGCAATTCCTCTAATGTCTTAAGAAGAGCGTTTTGAGCACTAATATTCATTAGGTGAGCATCATATATTATGGCTACCCTTCTATCAGAGACAGAATTTGTTAAAGCCATAAATTCATTAAGAGCTCTTATACCTTCAATTTTATTAGACACCAATGAATCCTTTTTTGCCTTTGTATAAGAATGCAAAACGCTGGAGCATGATTCGGCTGAAAGAAAACAAAAATCTGGATGAGAATTTGCCAAGAAATAATTACAAGAATTACAATTGCTGCAAGGAGATTGATTGTTTGAACATATTAATTTTTGAGCAAAATATTTACCAAGTTTTGACTTGGCCAAGCCTCTCTCACCTTCAATGATTATAGCGGCTGGGAAGGTTATATCTTTGTATGAATCAATTGAATTAGATAGCCAAGGAAAACGTTCTAAGATCATTTTATAGCAACCGCGCAACAAGATTTTTTGTTTGCTCTCCAATCAATTCGATTTCTTGTGAAGCATCTATTAGCTCAACTTCTTTTCTCTCTATTGCTAATTGTTGATACCCTTTTCTTACATCCTCAAAGAATTCAATTCCTGAAGACTCAATTCGATCAATTACATCATCCTTCTTTCTTTTAAATCCAGCAGTTACATCCAAATCATAGATAATTGTTAAATCTGGAATGGGACAATCTATTCCATCAATTAAATGATTTATAAAATTTAGTGACAGCTTCCTGCCATAGCCTTGGTATGCAATTGAGGCATGAAAATATCTATCACAAAGAATAAAGTCATGCTTAGAATCAAACATATATGAACTAACCATCTCTGATCTTGCTGCAAACATAAGAAGTAATTCTGTATGTGCAGATATATTTGATTCTTTAGATAATAGTATTTCTCTAATTTTTTCTCCGAAATCAGTAGAGCCTGGCTCTCTGAGAAGTTTTACAGAAAAACCTTTTTCTGAAAGCCAGTCCATAATAAGATTAATTTGAGTAGATTTACCAACACCTTCTATTCCCTCAAAAGTTATTAATTTCATAAGTTACTTTAATTGATATTTTTTTACAGCCTCAAGATGCTCATTATACGTTTTTGAAAACTTGTGAGTTCCATCCCCCTTAGCTACAAAATAAAGATAATCATTTCTCATACCCAATATTACTGCTTCCAAAGATGATTTACTAATTGTTGAAATAGGTGATGGTGGTAATCCAGAAATTTGATATGTATTGTAAGGATTATTCTTATCTTTCAGATTTGCCTTTGTAATATTGCCATTAAAGTCAGGCAATAAACCATAAATAATTGTTGGGTCAGCTTGCAATCTCATGCCAATAGAAATTCTATGCAAAAAAACTCCGGCAATAATTGGCTTCTCTGAATCATTTCCTGCTTCTTTTTCGACTATTGAAGCAAGAATAATAGCTTCGCTTAAATTTTTTAAGGGCAACACTGTATTTTTGTTAGACCATAGAGTAGATGCTAGTTTGAAGAATTCATCTTGCGATTTTTTTAAAATATTTGCTGCTGATGATAGATCCTTATAAAAGTATGTATCTGGTTTCAAGGTACCTTCTAGAAATTTAAATCTATCATCTAAACATTCAAAATCATCACAATCGTTATTGAGCCTAGAATCTGAAATAATTTTTTTAATTTCGTATAAGTTTTTTCCTGCTGGAATATTTAATTTAAATATAACGACATCTCCATTAGCGATTGATAATAAGAAATCTCTCCAGGATTTATTTGTCAGATCATAATGACCCGCTTGAGCTATGCTTAAACTATTTCTTTTTAAGAATATTTTTAATAGAGCTATTTGAATTGGATTTAGTGAAAACTCATTTAAAATCGAATTGAAGGATTTACCTGATGTTACTGTGTAGTTGCTAAGGTTATTACTTACTTTAGAGTGAGTAAATGATTCAGAAGATCCAAGCAGTGCTATTCCGAAGACAAATAATCCTAGTGAAAATATTAAAAATTTAGATTTTTTGGAAGACAAGTGTTGAGTTAGTTCCTCCAAATCCAAAAGAATTATTCATTGCGATAGTTACCTCTTTTTCTTCAGCAATCAATGGTGTGTAATTTAAATCGCAACTCGGATCTGTATTTATTAAGTTAATAGTAGGAGGGATAATTCCTTCATTGATTGATTTTATGCAAAAAATTGATTCAATTGCACCAGCTGCTCCAAGTGTATGACCCGTCATTGATTTGGTAGAACTGATTTGGGGAACATTTTTACCAAATACACTCTTTAAGGCAACGGTTTCAGCGGCATCACCCAAAGGTGTTGATGTTCCATGTGCATTAATATAATTAATTTCGGATAAATTAATCTCAGCATCACTTATAGCATTTAACATTGATAATGCTGCACCCTTTCCATCCTCAGGCGGTGCGGTCATATGATATGCATCTGAGCTTGTTCCAAAACCAATGATTTCAGCAAAAATATCTGCTCCCCTTTTTTTTGCATGTTCATACTCTTCAATAACTAATGATCCAGCGCCATCAGCAAGAACAAAGCCATCTCTTTCGAGATCCCATGGTCTACTTGCAGTTTTAGGATCTGGATTAAGTGATAGTGCTCGTGAAGAAATGAATCCAGCTATTGATAAAGGAGTTGAAGCCATTTCAGCTCCCCCTGCAATCATGATATCTGCTTCACCACACGCAATAGATCTGGCAGCTGTTCCAATACAATGATTGCCAGTTGAACAAGCAGTCACAACTGAAGTATTTGGACCCATAAAACCATGTTTCATTGAAACAAGTCCAGATATCATATTAACAATTGATCCTGGCACAAAGAATGGAGAGACTTTTTTAAACCCTTTTTCTTCTAATAAGGTTTTATTTTTTTCAATGGTTTCAATTCCACCAATTCCAGCGCCGAAATTTACTCCGACTCTAGTTAAATCTATATTGGAATCAAGGATACCAGAATGTTCAATTGATTGATTAGCCGCTATGACGCCATATTGAATAAATGGATCAATTCTTCTTACTTCTTTTGGATCTAGAAACTCTCCAGGATCAAAATTTTTTAAACGACCGCCAACTGTGACAGGATTATTAGGAAGACCAATATCAACCCTAGTAATACCTGAATTACCCTCAATACATGAATGCCATGCGTCTCTTAAATTATTACCTATCGGTGATAGGATACCCAAGCCAGTAACTACAACTCTTCTGTGTAGTTGCTTCATTTAAGTAATTTTAGCTATTAGAATTTATATAATTTACAGCTTCTTGGACGGTAGAAATTTTTTCTGCCTCTTCGTCGGCAATTTCAAGTTCAAACTCTTCTTCGAGAGCCATCACTAATTCTACTGTATCAAGCGAATCAGCACCCAGATCATCAACAAATGAAGAGTCGTTATTGACTTCCTCATCTCCAACACCAAGTTGCTCACAAACAATTTTTCTTACTCTTTCTTCGATACTCACAAGGCATCCTCCATTTAAAAAAATACATTTTACAGCATTTCAACCAAAAACAACTAAATTCTTAACTCATATACAAACCACCATCAACAGAAATGGTTTGACCAGTAATATAATTACCCTTGGGAGATGCTAAAAATAGGGCCAGATCAGCAACATCTCTAGAGTTTCCCATTTTATTTGCTGGAATTTGATTAAAAATATTTTTTAATTCATCTTCACTAAAGTTATTTGTCATATCAGTTTCTATGAAACCAGGAGCAATGCAGTTTACTGTGATATTTCTAACAGCAACCTCCTTTGCTAATGCTCTAGTAAATCCTCCAAGACCTGCTTTACTTGCTGAGTAATTGACTTGACCTGGATTGCCCATCAAGCCAGCAACACTCGATATATTGATAATTCTACCGAATCTTTTTTTTACCATAAATTTAATAAATAATTTAGTTATATTAAATGCACTAGTAAGATTTGAGTTTATAACATCATCCCATTCATCATCTTTCATTCGCAAGAATAATTGGTCTTTTGTTATACCCGCATTATTAATTAATACATTGGGTAATTTGTCTATCTTTTTTAGCTGATCAAGACATTTAGAAACTGATGCTCTATCGGTTATATCTAGAGGAAAATGAAGGCAGTCATCTGATTCAAGCATAGTATTAAGATCTAATTTAGACCTAGAGGTACCAATAACAAAGTACCCATTGTTAATAAATTGTTTTGCAATTTCTAGACCAATACCTCTTGAGATACCAGTTATAAATACAATCTTGTTATCCATTGGTAATTATCTTCTCATAAAATTCTTCATCTGATGTATAAAAATAATTTTCAAGGCCATTATTTTTAAATAAGCCAGATAACACTTTTCCTGGGCCACACTCAATAATAGGTAAATTTAAAAGTTTTGCTTGATCACAAATTTCGACCCACCGAACGGGTTTATATAGTTGAGAGACAAGGAGCTCATAAAGCTCTTCAATAGAATGCGCACATCCAACAGATACATTATGAAAAATTTCTTTAGCTGGCATCTTGATATCTACTGCTTTTAAAATCTTTTCAAAATCTTTTGCAGCGTCAATCATTAGTTCACTGTGAGAAGCAATGCTTACATTAAGTTTTATTGCTCGTTTTGCGCCGTGTTCAATACATAATTTCTGCGCTTGATCTATGGCAACAATATCACCAGAAATTACAGTTTGATTTTGAGAATTTAAATTTGCACATTGAACATGAAGATTATCTTTGCCTGAAATGTTTGAGCATATTTTGACGATTATTTCTTGATCAAGACCGATGATTGCTGACATAGATCCACTAGGTGCATTCTCCATTAACTCACCTCTTTTTCTAACAAGCATCAAAGCATCTGTTACGTGGATACTATCAGCTGCAACTAAGGCAGAATATTCGCCCAATGAATGTCCAGCCAAGTACTTAGGATTTATATCAATAGAATTTATTAATTTTTCGTAATGAAGATATGAACAAAGAACTAGTAGCGGCTGTGTTATCGAGGTTTGATTAATAAGATCTTCTGGGCCTTCCTCAATAAGTTTATATACATCAATTGAAATTAAATCACTACAGCATTCGACTATGTGCGAGTAAGAACTGGAATGTGCAATGTCTTCTATGCCCCCTTTTGAAAGCATGGATAAATGTTGGGAACCTTGTCCTGGAAACGCTAAGAAAGCTGAAAAAGACATGGTTAGTCTTAAGTTTCGTTTTCCTCTGCTTCTTTAATAGGCTTTCTAAGGTCTTTAATAAGACGACCTTTGTAAAAACCATCTGCAGTCATCTGATGACGAAGGTGACGTTCACCAGAAACTGGATCTGTTGATAACGTTAAATCAGACAAATGATCGTGTGAACGAATCATTCCACGTTTTGACCTTGTTTTTTTACTTTTTTGTACTGCCATAATATTTTAAAAAAAAAGCATACTATCAGATTAAATTAAGATTTAACAGTTAATTTGCTTAGCTGTGATAGAAGTATATCAAAATCATTATTTTTCGGCGCTTTGTATGCTACTGAAGTACCGTTAAGCCTAGAAAAATCTATGGATGAGGCATGTAATGCCAGGCGTGAAATTGATGTTTTTTTTAATATTTCTTTATTTAAGTCAAACAAACCATATTTTTTATCATTTACTATTGGATGGCCAATATTTGCACTTTGAATCCTTATTTGATGCATCCTTCCAGTACTTATAGTAATTTCAGCATGAGTAAATGATTTATATTTCTTGATGAGTTTAAAATTTGATATAGCTTTTTTGCCCTCTTTTGACTCTTGAACTTTGTGCAAGAACTCCTTTGATGAAATATCGATTTTTGTTTCTATTTTTATATTTTTTTGAAGTACTCCAAACAAGATTGCCTCATATTTTTTAATAACCTCATTTTCTTTTAACTGGTTATGAAAATGTCTTAAAAAAATTTTATTTTTAGAGAGCAAAACGCAACCAGATGTAGATTTGTCTATGCGATGGCAAAGGTCTATTTCTTTGGATGGGTATTGAGCTCTGGCTATATCAATCAATCCAAATTGATTGTTAGTTCCAGAGTGAACACTTAATTCGGGCTCCTTATTTACAACTAAATAATCTTCATCTTGATAAATAATAGAGGATAAAAACTCATTTAATCTTTTTGATGGGATCTTTGGAATAAAAGTTTCATTTTTAAAATCAATTAAATATGGCGGTATTCTTATCTCATCTGCAATTTTTAATTTGTATGTAGGCTTAATTCTTCCCGAATTAACCCTTATCTCACCTTTTCTAATCATGCTATATATTTTTGATTTTGGAAGAGTTTTATAAACGTTGAATAAATAGTTATCAATGCGTCTTTCAGCATGATGAATGTCTATTTTTAGGTTTTTATTGCTCATTGATGTAGAATACGTGAAATTGCTAGTTTATGAATAAAAAAATGCAATTGAAAAGCTTAGAATAGATATTTATTAAGCCTTAAATAAGAATTTATAATAAAAAATATATAAAGAGAAAGTTACCAAAGCAAAAGTTTGCTTAAAGAATAAAACAAGTTTTAAAAAACTTCGCAATTTGCGAAGTCTGTTAGTAAAGCACCTCAGGATAAGACTTTACTTACTCAAGAAGCCCTAGTGCTATTCACTTTCTCTGTATCGGAGAAAAAAATGAAAAGAATTTTAATCAATTGCTCATATTCTGATGAGCTTCGTGTTGCTTTAGTTGATGGAGCTAAATTGTTTGATTTGGACAATGAATTTAATGCTCAATCTCTTCTTAAAGGAAGTATTTTCAAAGCGACAGTATCTAGAGTAGAAACTAGCTTGGATGCAGCATTTATTAATTTTGGGAGTGAAAGACACGGATTTTTACCATTAAAAGAGCTATCGAATAAATATTTCACCAAAGATTCAGATGGTAAAAGAAAATGCAATCTCAAAGAAGGTGATGAAATCCTCATTCAAGTCTTAAAAGAGGAAAGAGGTACAAAAGGAGCTGCCCTCTCTAATCAAATATCATTAGCAGGAAGGTTTATAGTTTTGATCCCTAATTCTGAAAAATCTGGTGGTGTTTCTAGAAGAATTTCAGGAGAAGAAAGGGATGACATTAAAAATGCATTAAATGCTCTACAAATCCCTGACGGAATGAGCGTTATAGTAAGAACTGCTGGGCTAGGAAGATCAACTGATGAATTAAAATGGGATTTAGATTACTTAATGAATCTATGGAATCAAATAAATTCATCAATTGAGGACGCTCCAAGTCCAAGTCTGATATACAAGGATGATAAATTAATTTTAAGGGTATTTAGAGATTACTTTAGAGACGATATAGAAGAAATACTTATTGATGATGAGTCTGTTCATGCTGAAGCATTAGATTTTGCTAAATCAGTTATTCCCGATCATGCAGATAAAGTAATCTTTTATAACGAAGACATAGCGCTATTTAACAGGTACCAAATAGAAAGTCAGATAGAGCTTGCCTTCCAAAGAGAAATATCTTTGCCATCAGGTGGGTCAATTGTAATAGATCCTACCGAAGCGATGGTGTCTATAGATGTCAACTCAGCTCGATCAACTAAGGGAAAAGATATTGAATCAACTGCTTTTGCAACAAACATTGAAGCAGCTAAAGAAATCGCTAGGCAACTTAGATTGCGTGATTTGGGTGGATTGATTGTTATAGACTTTATAGATATGCAGGATGAAAAACATCAACAAAAAGTAGAAAATACTTTTAGATCATCCGTGCAATCCGATAGAGCTAGAATTCAAATTGCTGGAATTTCTCGCTTCGGTTTACTTGAACTTTCAAGACAAAGACTTCGACCCTCGTTAGAGGAAACTTATGATATACAGCATGTTCAAGTAAGGGGTGCAAGGTCTTTGGGGCAATCAATCTTAAGAATAATTGGGGAAGATGCAGCAAAAGAAAATACTGGTGAAATTCATGTCTATGTACCTGCCGATGTTTCCAGTTATTTATTAAATGAGAAAAGAAGAGACATTATTGCTATTGAAAACACATATCAGGTTAATATTCTTGTGATTGCAGATCCATACAAGGCAAGGCCCTATTACAAAGTTGCAAGAGTAAAAGCAGTAGCAGGGAAAAAACCATTTTCATATGATATGACTCCCAGCAGTCCAGAGCCATCTATGGAATGGCGTGATGTGAATTCAAATAAAAAGACATTGAAACCATTGGTAAAAGTTTCTGTTCCTCCCAGAATGCCAAAAAGAAAAAGTGCTAACAGGCTATTTGCATTTATAAAATCTATTTTTACACTTTCATTTTTAAAATCTAATAAGAAAAAGAAAAATACAAGAAATAAAAAATCTAGGAATTATAAAAAAAATCAATCAAGATTTAATAAAAATAATAAATCTGAAAGAAGTCAAAATAATAAAAATGCCAGACCAAACAATAGAAATAAAAATAACACTAACAAAAGGAATCCAAATAATAAAACTTCTAAACCAGTTGTCATACCTCCAAAAAAACCAAAAGAATCAGATGGCAATTTAATAGAGCCAAAAAAAGCTAAAAAACCTAATGTGAATCTCGATGGAAATAAAATAGAGAAAACAGATGCTGCCAAGGGTGATTCACAGTTACAAAAATCTTCATCTCCTGAAACAACTCCGGCTCCAGCCCCTACACCTATTCCATCTGCTGCCCCAGTGCCAACTCCAGCTCCAAGTCCAGCACCAAAACCGACTAGAGCTTTAAATGATCCTCGATATAAGAGCGAATGAGCTGACCTGATATTGATGCATCTGGAGGAATATCAGGCAAATCAGTAATGCTGAACCATTTAGCATCCTCTAGCTCTGCATCATTTAAAACTATCTCTCCTGTATCATATTTGCACATATAACCAAGCATCAGCTGAGAGGGAAATGGCCAAGATTGTGATGAATGATATGTAATGTTTGATACAGCTACATTGACTTCCTCTTTAACTTCTCTAACCAGAGCTTCTTCTGCATTCTCTCCAGCCTCAATAAATCCGGCCAGGGTACTGTACATGTCTTGAGGAAAATACTTATTTCTACCAAGTAAAATTTTATCATCATCATGAATAAGTGTGATGATGCAAGGAGATATAGTTGGATATTTTGGTAATTGATTGCAAGAACATTCAAATGCGCCCTCTGCTAAATTAAATGTATTCTTAGTTCCACATATACTGCAAAAAATATTTTGATTCCTCCAAAGATTTAAAATAGAGGCACGAGATAGAAGTAAAAAGCTCTCTTTATCTAAAAACCCCAAAATGTTTCGAAGATCAACAAAATCAATAGACTTGGGATCCATAAAAATACCTAAGATTTGATCTTGTGGATCAATTTCTAATGCGTATATGAAATGACCACTTGCCTCAGCTATGCACAAATATGGCCCTGATTGCTGAATAGGATTTAAATCTTTTCTCTCAAAACTATAAGTATTTTCTTTGTGATCGTATAAAATCTTGTTATCACAAAATATAATTAGCTTTGAATCTTCATTTAACTTTTCGTGAAGCTCTCTTGTTAATTTCATAAGGATGGGAATTTTAATATGACAAATAACTTATACAAAATGTTCTTAGGTGATTCGCCCTCATGGTATAAGAATACCATCATAGCCTTCTTATTGATTAACCCCATCGCTTTATTAATTTTTAATAATATTGGTCTTAATG
This sequence comes from SAR86 cluster bacterium, assembly GCA_003331545.1. Classification (GTDB taxonomy): domain Bacteria; phylum Pseudomonadota; class Gammaproteobacteria; order Magnimaribacterales; family D2472; genus D2472. The sequence goes on along the minus strand of QOPC01000001.1, from coordinate 50,021 downwards.
GTACATTTATTGTTGGTTGGATGATCTTATTAGAATTTATTTTTACTCTTGCCTTGGCTCTTAAATGTTATCCCCTTCAACCTGGAGGTTTAATTGCTATTCAAGCGTTATTCCTGGGACTCACAACACCCTACACTCTTCTTTATGAAATAGAACACAATCTAGAAGTTATTTTGCTCTTAGTTTTTATGGTTGCTGGAATCTACTTTATGAAAAATCTAATGCTTACAATTTTTACAAAGTTACTTCTTACTATACATTCAAAAACAAAGTTATCTCTAATGTTCTGCTTTGTTTCAGCCTTCCTTTCTGCTTTTTTGGATGCTTTAACTGTTACAGCAGTATTGATCGCAGTTGCAGTTGGCTTTTATCGCATTTTTCATTTGGCTAATTCTGGCCAAGAGTTCTCTGAAACTAGCCACAATTATCAAGATGACACATCATTGACTGAGTCAGGATTGGAAGATTTAGAAAATTTTAAAGCCTTTTTAAGAGATTTAATTATGCATGGCGTTGTTGGAACAGCACTAGGAGGTGTATGCACTATTGTTGGAGAGCCACAAAATCTGTTAATTGCAAATGTTGCTGGCTGGGAGTTTATTGAATTCATGATAAAAATGGCGCCCATAACTGTTCCAGTATTCATTGCGGGGATGATCACTTGCTTTACGATTGAAAAGCTTCAAATTTGCGGATTTGGTAATCAATTACCTGCAAGAATCAAAAATATCTTTCATGAATATAATACGTACGAAGAATCAAAAAGAACTGAACAGGATAAATTAGAATTATATGTGGAGATGCTTGTAGGTATTTTTCTAATCATAGCATTAGCCTTACACTTAGCAGCAGTTGGAATTATCGGCTTAGGTGTAATTATTCTTTTGACATCTTTTAAGGGAGTTACTCATGAACATGATCTAGGTGATGCATTTAAAGAAGCACTCCCTTTTACTGCATTATTGGTTGTATTTTTTGGAGTGGTAAGCGTAATTGCTGATCAGCAATTATTCACACCCATAATTACTTATGTTTTAGCACAGGATATTAATAGCCAAGCACCGATTTTCTTTGTAGCAAACGGAGTCTTGTCCGCAATAAGCGATAACGTATTTGTAGCTACCATTTATATTAATGAAATAAAAGATGCGCTTGATACAAATGTTATTTCTCGATCTCAATTTGACAAGTTAGCAATTGCAATTAATACAGGTACAAATATACCAAGCATAGCAACACCAAATGGACAGGCCGCATTTCTATTTCTATTAACATCATCATTGGCACCGCTGATAAATCTTTCATATATGAGAATGGTGGTAATGGCTTTGCCCTACACTTTTGTTTTAAGTATCGTTGGGTTTATAGCAGTGGTTACTTTCTTATAAAACTATGTCTTTAAGTCATAGGTTTTGCATTGCTCCAATGATGCAATGCACTGATGTACATGATCGGTTTTTATTTCGTCTTATTACCAAAAAAGCTTTTTTGTATACAGAAATGGTAACAACCAATGCAATTATTCATGGCAAATGTCTGAATCAATTAAAATTTAATAATAAAATTGAACATCCTGTTGCAGTTCAGCTTGGAGGTTCGGAGCCAGATGATTTAGCTGAGTGCGCAAAGATTTGCTCCTCTCTTGGTTACGATGAAATAAATCTAAACGTTGGATGTCCATCTGAGAGAGTTCAAAAAGGGTCGTTTGGAGCATGTTTGATGGAAGATCCATATTTAGTAAACGAATGTATTCAAGCCATGCAAGAGGTCACCTCAATTCCTATCACTGTAAAGTGCAGAATTGGAGTAAATAAAAGAGATGATCAAGATTTTTTGAATAATTTTGTGAGAAAAATATTTAATTCAAAATTTAAAACATTAATTGTTCATGCAAGGGTTGCTATTCTTAAAGGTTTAACACCAAGACAAAATCGACAGATTCCGCCATTAAAGTATGAAAACGTATATCAGCTCAAAAAGGAATTTCCTGAGTTAGAAATTGTTATAAATGGAGGTATTAAAAATATTGAGGAATCATTAATACATTTAGAAAAAGTTGATGGGGTAATGCTTGGCCGAACACCATATGACAATCCGATGATTGTTAGCGATATTGATTCAAGATTGTTCAATGAAGTCGATATTGGCTCTGATAGAAAAACTATACTGAAAGAATATCTTGATTATTGCAGAGATCAAAATAATCATGGAGAGCCCTACTCAAGAACGCTGAAACATGTATTTGGACTTAATAGAGGCCTAAAAAATGCTAAAGCGTTTCGATCTCTTATTCTAGAAACCATGCAGAAAAATAACTTAGAAGTCACGCAAAGTGATTTAGTTTCTCTAGTCTAAATTTAGTCTAATAGAAAGTCATCCATGTCATCAACAAAATCATCGACTTGATCTTCTCCATTGCTAGATTCAAAATCTAGGTACTGCATATAGGAATCTCTAATAAATGAATATCTATCGCCGACAATCAGTGTTTCTACCTCAAGATATCTGGCTCTTGTCTCTAAAGCGTCTAACGCTGTAATACCAATCCTCACATCTGTTTCTTCAATTGCAAAAGTTCCTGTTAAAACTGAACTGACACTCCTACCAGCCAAACTTCTTGGAGTTGAGGGGCCGTAAAGAGGTATCATCAAAAAAGGACCCTTGCTAACACCCCAGTAACCCAAAGTTTGTCCAAAATCCTCATCATGCCTTTCTAAGCCCATTTTTGAAGCCACATCAATAAAGCCAAGCAAGCCAATAGATGTATTGATTAAAAAACGTCCAAAATCATTGGCAGCAAATCCAGGTTTGCCTTGCAGTAATTGATTAGCAGTATTATCTAGCTCATTTATATTTCTAAAAAAATTTGTCATTCCAATTTCAATAAAATTAGGTGTAACAGATGTATATATTTCAGCTGCAGGTTTAGCAAAGTTATCGTCAAGAAACTCATTAAACGTCCAAATCTTTCTATTAAAATCCTCAAAGGGATCATCATTGGCTATAAGATTTAAGCTAAGAAAAAAAATTAGGTTTAATCCTATTAAATTTTTTATTTTATTCATAATAAATTAAGAACATTATTATAAATTGATTGAAATGAAGGATGTATTTTTTTTGAATTGAAATTTGTTAAATCTTTATCTCTCGGTATAGATCCAAGAACATCTAATCCTATTTCTTGTTGCAGATTTATAAGATCGAATTCATTAATACGTTCATCTGTATGAGGGCAAATAGAATATGACATATTGTCGATAAGGCCGAGTAAAGGAATTTTTAGTCGATCGAACATCACTTTTGATTTAATTGTATCGTTAACTGCAAGAATACTCATTGATGTAACCAATATTGCAAAATTTGGTTTGATATCTTTTGCAATAGTTAGATAAGCATCACCAGTACCTGGTGGCATATCAATAAATAAGTAATCAAGGTCTCCCCATTGAGTTAAATCTTTCAATTGCTTGATGGCGCCACTTAGCATTGGCCCTCTCCACATAGCAGCTTTATCTGAATCAAGTATAAAACCCATGCTGTTAATTGAAATATTTCCAATTTTTACAGGTATAAAAGTTTTCTTGCCGTCAAGCATCTGAACCTCAGGCTTTTCATTTAACAAATCAAACAATATGTGTTGATTTGGCCCATAAATATCAGCATCAAGAATTCCAACGTTAAAGCTTTTAGAAAAATGCAAAGCTAGATTTGCACATACAGTAGATTTACCAACCCCACCTTTAGCAGATGCAATAGCAATTATTTGTTTGATGCCCATTGATATAATGTTTTGACTTATAATACTCGAATAAAAGCTAAATTAGGTCTCAACAATAAATAAACCAAGAAAAATAATCGTAACAAATGCTCTTCCATATGCAAATGGTGAAATTCATGTAGGTCATATTCTTGAACACATACAAACAGATATCTGGACTAGATTTATGAGAAGTGCTAATCATGAAGTTCTAAGCTTTTGTGCGGACGATGCTCATGGCGCTCCAATTATGATGAAAGCAGACGAATTGGGTATCAAACCTGATAATTTTATTGATCAAGTAAAAAAATCACATGAAGAATCGTTAGAGAGGTTTGGTATTAGCTATACAAATTATCACTCAACTCATTCTGAAGAAAACGAATCTCTAGTGTCAGAAATTTATTTGGCTGCAAAATCTGCAGGCAATATTTACAAGACTGATATTGAGCAATGTTTCGATGAAGAAAAGCAAATGTTCCTTGCAGATAGATACGTTATTGGAGATTGTCCAAAATGTGGTGCAACAAATCAATATGGCGATGGATGTGATGTATGTGGGGCAACATACTCTGCAACAGAACTTGTTAATCCAAAATCTGCTTTATCTGGAACCGCCCCTATTGAGAAAATATCTGAACATGTATTTTTTGATCTTGAAAAAGAAAAAAAAGATCTTACTAATTTTTTAAAGAACTCTTCAATTCAATCAACAATAGTAAGTAAGCTCTCTGAGTGGCTTAATGATGATCTTAGGGGATGGGATATTTCACGCGATTCGCCCTACTTCGGTTTTCAAATTCCTGAAGAAAATGAAAAGTACTTTTATGTGTGGGTCGATGCACCAATTGGATATATGGCATCAGCTAAACATTGGGCAGATAGAAATAATACAAGCCTTGAAATTTTATGGAGTAAAAATTCTGAATATGAAATCCATCATTTCATTGGAAAAGATATCATATATTTTCATGGATTATTTTGGCCTGCACTATTAAATCACTCTAAATACAAACTTCCCGATAGTATTCATGTTCACGGTTTTGTAACTGTAAATGGTGAAAAAATGTCTAAATCTAAAGGTACATTTATTACTGCAGATCAATTTGCTGACGCTTGCGATCCAGAGTTATTAAGATATTATTTTGCAAGTAAGCTTAATTCTAAAATTGAAGATCTTGATCTTAATCTTGAAGATCTTGCTCAAAAAATTAATTCAGATTTAATTGGAAAGTTTTCGAATATATTCAGTAGATCTGCTCCATTTATTAGTAAAAATAATAATCGGCTTAGTGGGGAGATTGATAAACAGATTTTTACTAAAAGTTTGCATAGTTTGGATATGATATTCCTTCATTACGAAGCCAAAGAATTCTCAAAAGCAGTTAAATTGATTATGGAAATTGCTGATGATACTAATAGATATATCAATGAAAATACTCCTTGGAAACTGGATAATGAAAAGGCAGCGATTATTGCAACAACTGCATTAAATATTTTCAAAAATTTATGCATATTATTAGCACCTATTACGCCAAATTTATGTATGAAAATGCTGAAAATGCTTAAAATTGATAAATTTGATCATAACGATTTGACTCAGGAACTGTTAGATTGTGAGATTGGGCAATTTAAACCAATCCTTGAGAGGATTGACCCATTAGATATTAAAGATTTTTACGTTGAGGAAGATAAAATGATTGAATCAGAAAAAAATATAATTCAAGTTGATGATTTCATGAAGGTAGATCTAAGGGTTGCTAGAGTTGAAGATGCATCTTTTGTTGAAGGTGCAGATAAATTATTGTCAATTCAATTAGATCTTGGAGATCTGGGTACCAAAAATGTGTTTGCTGGAATAAAATCTGCATATAATCCATCTCAATTAAAGGATAAATTAGTGGTGATGGTTTATAACTTAGCTCCTAGAAAAATGAAATTTGGAGTTTCTGAGGGAATGATATTGGCAGCAAGCGATGAGGAAGGAGGAATATTTATTATCTCTCCAGATTCAGGAGCTCAACCAGGACAAAAAATTAAATGAAAATAGAAACAGATATACTAGTTATTGGCGCGGGACCCGTAGGCTTGTTTACAGTTTTCGAAGCCGGTCTTTTAGGTCTTAAGTGCACACTAATAGATAATTTAGATAAAGTTGGTGGGCAATGTTCTGAATTATATCCAGAAAAACCTATCTATGATATTCCAGGTGTGCCCTCTCAAACTGCACAAGAGCACGTTGATGCTTTGATAGAACAAATTAAGCCTTTTGATTATAATCTTCATCTTTCTCAAAGAGTTGAGTCAATAGAATCATTATCTTCTTCAGAAGATATTACGACATGGTGTGTAAAAACTAATGAAGGTATTGAATGCATTACAAAAAATATTTTTATTGCAGCTGGAGCTGGTTCATTTGAGCCAAGAAGACCTCCTAATATAGAAGATCCAGATCAATTTATAGCAAAAGGAGTAAGTTATGCAGTTAAATCTATAAATGATTATAAAGATAAAAACTTATTTATTTTTGGAGGAGGCGATTCGGCTTTAGATTGGACAGTTGAGCTTGCTAAGGTAGCTAAATCAGTAAATTTAGTTCATCGAAGAGATGAGTTTAGAGGCGCTCAACATACTGAAGCTCAAATGAGAGAGTTAGTAAAATCAGGAGCAGTAAATTTGCTGACACCATTTCAAATAGAAAAAATTAATGGCATTGATAAAGTTGATGGAGTTACTCTTAAAAACTTTGATACAAAAGAATCAAGTGACTATGAAGCAGATGAGTTGTTATTTTTATTCGGCCTAAATAAAAAATTAGGTCCTATTCTCGAATGGGAACTTGAACTAGAAGCAAAAAAGATTTCTGTTAATACTGAGGACTTTCAGACAAATAGAGATGGAATTTTTGCTGTTGGTGACATTAATAATTATCCTGGTAAGTTAGACTTAATCTTATGTGGTTTTCATGAAACTACTCTGGCAGTTCAAAAGGCTTATCAAAGAATTTTTCCTGGTGAAAGAGTTCCTTTTGGATACACAACATCAAATACTAAACTGCAAAAAAAACTAGGCGTAGCAGAATAAATCATAGACTTGTCTAATTTAACTTTAGAGCTGCTTGAATGCTCATAGATTGATCTTTTGCTATTGCCATAGCCTCTTCAACTCTTATTGCGATATTCATTAATTCTGATTCTGCTTGCTCTTCATTCCTGCCCATTATATCTTTGGTTAAGCCAATAACCCCTCCAGAATTAATTAAAATATCGGGGATATATGTGATCCCTTTTGCATCCAAATCGTCTGCGACAGACTCATTTAAAAGTTGATTATTAGCTCCTCCAGCTATAATTTTACAATTAAGATTTTCAATTGAAGATCTTGAAAATATCGCACCAACAGCACATGGAGAAAAAACATCACATTGCATTTCAAAAGCATTGTCTACGATTGTAATATTTGGGTCTGAAATAATTTTCAATTTTGAATTATCAATATCTGAGATATAAACAATTGCACCAGCTTTGGAGAGATGATCTGCTAATTTAGATCCTACGCTGCCAGCTCCTTGGATTGCTATTTTTTTGCCAACCAGTGATTCAGAAAATGTAAAACTAATCGCCCTTTTAATTGCATAAAAAATTCCTTTAGCTGTGTAAGGGCCTGGATCAACATTATCAAAAACATATTCAGTATATTGTTTTATAAATCTAATATCCTTTAAAGAAATGCCAATATCCTCAGCAGAGATATATTTACCTTCAAGCAGATTTAAGAAATCAGCATAAGACTTCATCATTTCATTTGACTTCTTGCCCTCCTTAAAAATAATGCCTTTGCCACCACCAAATGGAACTTGAGCAATGTTATTTTTGTGTGTCATGCCCTTAGACAAGCGCAATACATCATTTAAACCTGACTCAAATGAATCATATGTTTTGAAACGACAGCCTCCAATGGCTGGTCCTTCTGTTGAATCATGAATTGCTATTAGAGATTTTAAACCAGATTTATGGTCTTCATAATAATAAACTTTCTCATGCTCAAATTCATTATGCGAGGATATTTGTATGCCTTCAAAATAAGTATCTGTTATATCTTTGAAAATCATCTTTATAGCAACTTTTCGTTTATATTATATGTGCATGATAAGGGGCTTAAATGTTAAAAGATAGATTCAGAAAATTTCTTCCAGTGATTGTAGACCTTGAAACTGGTGGTTTCGATCCTCAAAAAAATGCAATCTTAGAAATAGCGATTCAGCTTATAGAGCAAGAAAAATCTAAATTAATTCTTGGAGAGTCTCATAGATACCACATTAAACCCTTTGATGGTCTTAAGGTTGATAAAGAAGCATTAGAATTTCTCAAATTGGATCTAAATCACCCTTTAAGAAATGCAGTTGAGGAAGAATATGCGCTTCAGGAGAGTTTTAAAATTATAAATAAGTATAAATCAAAATATGAGTGCTCTAGAGCAATTTTAGTTGGCCATAACGCATTCTTTGATCATAGTTTTATGCTGGAAGCCTGCATAAGAAATAATATAAAAAAATCACCCTTTCATTCTTTCTCAATGATTGATACGGTTAGTCTAGGGGTATTAGCTACAAAACAAACTGTGCTTGCAAAAATATGCAAAGAATTAGACATAGATTATGACAATGATGAGGCTCACAGCGCTGCATATGATGCAATGGTAACAGCTCAAGTTTTTTGTAAAATCATCAATGACTTTGATGACATTAATTCATCAATTAAATGCTAAGAGAATCGCCAACCTTTCTGCATACTGATGGCAGAAATTCATTTTCTTGATAAAACTCTTTTATGCTTAGTAAGTAACTAATTAATCCCTTAGTTTGACTTGGAGCTATTCCTGTTGGGATAAAATATTTTGCATTTAGAATAGATTGAGAAGACCTAGCTTGTTCTTGATTCATTGATACTTGTACTAGACCAAAAACCTTGACCATATCAACAGTCATGATACAAGCATCGACATTTTCAATATTAAGATTTTTATTAAACATGTGAGATTCATGGAAAACCTTTGATTTAGAGTCATCCAAAGTATATGCAAATGTTGTTGTATGATATGGTTTTCCAGCTTGATAAATATCTAATTTCAACGATCCAACTTTATAAGATTTATTAATTTCAACAACAGTTACATTCGTAAATCCATTTTTAATAAGAACTTTAGATGCTTCATGCGAAGTAAATATAGGAATATCTTTTTTAAATAAATTTAATGAATCTAAATCCAAATGATCAGAAAAATGAGCTGTGATAATGATATGTGTAACTTTATTGACAAGATTATTCTTAATTAAGTAGGACTCTTCAAGTGCACGTCGATGCAAAAGAAAATTCAAGCCTGGAAAGACCTGCCGCTTGGTTAACCAAGGGTCTACTACCACTAAATCGTCACGATTGGCATAAACCCACGATTGATAATCATCGCCCCTAATTATTTGCATCCATATATGGTTTCATAAATGAGAATAAATACCATAGTAAGAATGATTATCATTAAAAAAATACCTAATATCAGTACTTTACAAAGTAGAAAAAAAGAAATATATTCTTTAATATTAATCTAATATTAAAAAAATATCTGTAATATGAAAACATTAAATACTAAAGAAGTTTGCGATACTCTAAATGAAATAATTGAGTATGAATTAGCTGGAGTTGTTAGATATACTCATTCATCTTTAATGGTCACTGGCCCTTACAGAATTCCAATAGTAACTTTTTTAAAGGAGCAAGCAACTGAGTCAATGTTGCACGCTCAACAAGCTGGTGAACTCCTTGTAGGTTTGGATGGACATCCAAGTCTGAAGATTGCAAAAATTATTGAAACTCATAGACATTCCTTGAAAGATATCCTAGAAGAAGGAATGGAACATGAGTTGCACGCGCTGAGCTTATATAAAAAACTGTTATCTATCGTAGAAGACTCATCAATCTACCTTGAGGAATATGCTAGAAGCATGATAAGCGAAGAGGAACAACATTCGCTTGAATTAAAAGCGATGCTTAAAGACTTTGGCTAGTTATTCAGACGAAACTTCTTCAATAATAGTCTGAAGTTCCCCAGCCTCATGCATCTCGGTGATAATATCACACCCCCCTATTAACTCGCCGCTTACAAAAAGTTGCGGGAAGGTAGGCCAATCAGAAATGTTTGGTAAGGTTTGCCTAATTTCTTGATTATCTAAAATATCAACGTATGAGAACTCAGCTCCACAATCTATTAAGGCTTGAACTGTTTTAGCAGAAAATCCGCATTTTGGTTCATAGGGAGATCCCTTCATATAAAGCAAAATACTATTATTTTTAATTTGCTCTTTAATTTTTTCTTCAATTGACATCAATCATTCCTTATTAATTCTAGATATTTTATTATGGTGTTGCGAAAGCCAAATTTCAATGCGTCAGTCATAATTGCATGCCCAATAGAAACTTCATCTATTACGCCGCACTCTTTTAAATGAGAGAGGTTACCAAGATTTAAATCATGTCCCGCATTAATACCAAGGTTTAGTTCTTTTGCCTTATCAATACAGAGAGTTAATTCCTTTTTTATTTTATTAGTTTTTTCGATATCATTTCTTTCAATGTAATGAGCAAATGGTCCTGTATAAAATTCAACTCTTTGAAAGCCTAAATCAGCAGCATACTCAACAGCTCTAATATTTATATCAATAAATAAGCTACAACGCGAAGACGAATCCTTAATGTTTAAAAGAAAATCCTTTAGCTCAGTTGCAAGATAATCAGGCTGCCAACCATGATCTGAGGTAATTTGATCGAGTGAATCGGGAACTAATGTAATTTGATTCGGAGTAGATAAATTGCAAATATTTTGAAAGCCTTGAAAAGCTCCCATGGGTAATGAAAATGGATTTCCTTCTAAATTGAATTCAATATTGTTGTCTTTGCATATTTTTGCGATAGCTATAGCATCTTCAGATGTTGCATGGCGATGATCTGGTCTGGGATGAAGGGTTAATCCATCAACGCCTAATTCAATACAAAGCAAAGCGTAATCAATTAATGATGGGCTATCATTGCCACGAGAATTTCTTAATAGAGCAATTTTATTTAAATTAACACTCAGTTGCATATATGACGAAGAACTTAATTCCTATCTTTAAAATCATCGATATTTACATCAATTGACTTGATATTACTTGGGCTTGAAATTGATGATTCATCCCAAAAAGCTCTCCCACTTAAAATCTTGCCGTCCGTATTCACAACAAAATGGTCAACAATTGAAATATCCATTCCTGAATTATCACTTGTATTTCTTACCTCCATTGTAGCTTTTAATATGCCTTCATTAGCACAAACTACTGTCTCAACGTTTGTAGGTTTAATTTCCATGCCATCTGCATGACCAAAGTCCCAAAATGCACATATAGCTTCTATTCCATTACATGGATCGGCTCCCACAGGATCCTCAAATACTGCTTCGTCATCCCATAGACTTCTAAAAAGAGATTTATCATTATTCCTATAAGCTAAAACGTAATTATCCAAGGCAGATTGAACTTTTTCTTTCATGTTTATTCCTTTTTTTTTATTCCTTTTTCTTTTAAAAGAATTTTTGTAAATTTATCCTTTGGATTGATCGGTGAGACTTGTTCCCAAATACGATCATACTCAGAATGTAAAATTAGCCAACTCTCATTTACCTTGATGTATTTATCTTCATACAACGCAGTACCCTGAGTGACACTATCTAAATCAAAATTGTAAAATATATCTTGAAGATACCATTTTCCTGTTGCCTCAGTTTCTGAAAGAATATCAATTTCAGGATGATGGGCTGTATGCATTGCGGCTGATTGGTTGTGAAATGCATGCCTTAGACTTTCCTTAATTGTATTTTTGCCCTCTGACTCCCACCTATAAGTACCTCCACGATAATCAATTGTAATATTTTCTGCAAAGACTCCATCAAGCAGATCAAAATCTGCCATATCAATGGCTCTAAAATATCTATGTTTTAGATTTTTAATCTCTTCGATATCTAATAACATTTGTAATTTATCCATATGGTATTTACCTTAAAAAAGCTTGTCCCCCATCAAGCATAATCGTGGATCCAGTAATATAATTCATACCGTCTGATAGAAGATGACATACAGCTTCACCTATATCATCCTTGCAATCGCCAACTTTTCCTAAAGGAATAGTTTTCAAAAATTCATTTGCCTCATCTGGATTTTCATTCATCCACCAATCCATTCCAGCAGATTTTGCAAGGGGCATAATACAATTCACCATAATATTGTCTGGTCCCCATTCAACAGCAGCTGCTCTTGATATTGATCTGATAGATTCTTTTACGGCAGCATATGCCCCATATGAGCTTGAATCAGGCCTTAAAGCAGATGAGCTAGCGAGGTTAATTACCTTTCCATCTCCTTTAAGGTGGGGATAGCAGGATTTCATAAATCTAAATGTAGCCAAAGGTCCTGAATTCCATCCATTTAAAAATGATTCATCTGTTACATCTAGCAAATTTCCTAAGGGAACCTCTTGCGCATTATTTATTAAAATATTTAGGGACTCAAATTTAGAAAGAGTTAGTGTAATTGAATTGTTTATTGAACCGAGATCTTTAACATCGCATTCGATCGCAATTGCTGATCCACCCGAACTATTAATTTCATCAGCCACTAATTGTACTTTTGATAAAGTTCTTCCAGCCAGGCTTACATTTGCACCATATGAAGCAAGAGCCCTGGCTATACCCTCTCCGACTCCTTGACCAGAGCCTGTAATTAGGGCGGTTTTACCAGAGAAATTCATTCTCAAAAATTTGAGCCAGTAATATCTTTAGCTGCTAAATAACCAAAAGTCATTGCTGGTCCAAGGGTAGAACCAGGACCTGGATATGTTGGAAGTAAGGCTGTTGAACAATTTCCACATGCATATAGTCCGTTTATAACTTGTCCCTCTTTATTTAGCACTCTAGCATGTGTATCAATTACTAGTCCTCCGGCGGTACCCATTTCCCCAGGATATAAAACCATGCAATAAAATGGACCTTTCTCTAATGGCGCTAAGCACGGATTTGGAGTAACTGATGGATCGCCATAGTACCTATCATAAACACTATCTCCTCTTTGAAGATCAAGATCTTTGCCAGACTTAGAATATTCGTTTACTTTAGCTTGAGTCGCTAATAAGCCATCGATATCGATACCTGCAATTTCAGCAAGCTCCTCTAATGTATCTCCTTTAGACAAAAAGGTAGGCGTCCACCATTCCTTAGGTACAGCAGAATCTGGTTGCATTGAAGCTTGAAGAAGTGGACCGCAAGGTCGATTTTTTCTAAAGGTACTATCAAAAACCATATAACAGGGAGCACATGGATTACCTTCCGCATATTTATCAAACATATCATTTACAAAACTTACATAATTTTGTGATTCATTTGAAAACCTTTCTCCCTTTTTATTAACGGTAAAATTTCCAGGCATTGATTTATCAACCATAGATAACCAGCCTTTATCTTGACCTGGAACTTTCATAACAGTCGACCACCAACCGGTATCCATTTGATGAGTGTCTGCTCCTAATCTTAAAGCAGCTTTTAATGCGTCTCCTGTATTAAAGGTATTCGCAGCACTCCACTCAGCCTTCGAAGGCTTAGGTAGGTATTGATCTCTTAAACTTTGATCTTTCTCAAACCCACCAGCAGCAAGAATTACTCCTTTGTTTGCTTTGATATTAATTTCTTTATTATCTTGCATAGCTTTTATACCTATAACGGAACCATTTTGATCAATAAGATCTGTCATTGAGGTCATTGTCCACATATCTACATTTCTATCTTTTAATGACAAGATTAGTCTGGCTACACCTGCATTACCCATCGTCAATCTTCTATCTTTCCAGCCCCACTTTATTCTCATGGGAATATCTAAAATATATTTTGTAAACAATTTTGCAAATTGAGATTTCCAGCCTGGCAAGGCACCCAAAAGTAGCTGGCCCTCTACTTGCGTGAAGTTCATATTAATTGGGCCCATTGTAAAAGCTGTTTGAGGATGTTGACCTCTTAATCTGCCGAGATCATCACCGAGCTCGGTGCCTTTTATAGGCTCTGGTTCCATTGATCTATTTCCAGCTTTTCCGCCCGGATTATCTGGAAAATAATCTGGATAGTGAGCCAAATTTCTATATTTTACTTGTGAATTCTCGTGCAGATAGTCGATCATTTTAGGTCCTTCAGCAATATAGGTTTCAACTAACTCATCTTTAATTTTTCCTTCTGGTGATACGCTATTAATATAATCTCTCGCATCTTGATCAGAATCATCGACTTTTTCTGCTTTAGCGTACCTATTATTAGGAATCCAAACGCCACCCCCTGAGGTTGCGGAGGTTCCTCCATACTGATCGCTTTTTTCAATAACTAATGTCTTTGCACCACCATCATGACTACATATAGCAGATGTAAGAGCCCCATTTCCAGAACCTACAACAACAACATCAAATTCGTAATCCCATTTCATAATTAATTAATAAGTTTTTTTAATAGATTGTAACTAATTCATAATAACTTAGAACATTTTTTAAAATAATATTATTTAAAAAAATTAATCTATTCTTGGTCACAAATATTTTATAAATGTCTATAATTTAACTTTATTTGTAAATGAGGCTTAAATGAAAACTGATATATGTAAAAAACTAGGTATTGAATATCCAATTTTTGCTTTCACGCATTGTCGCGATGTGGTTGTTGCAGTTAGTAAAGCTGGTGGTATTGGGGTTCTTGGAGCTGTTGGTTATTCGCCTGAGCAATTAAAAGAAGAGCTTGATTGGATTGATGAACATATTGGTGATTATCCGTATGGTGTAGATACTGTAATACCTCAAAAATATGAGGGTATGGATCAGAAAGATCCTGAAGAATTATTGGAATCATTGCAAAAAATGATACCGGATGCTCACAGAGAGTTCGTAGATAATCTCTTAACAACTCATGGCGTTCCCGAAGCTCCTGAAACAAATGGTCCAAAAGGAGGATTACTTGGATGGACTGAGGCAACAGCTGAACCTCAAATTGATGAAGCTTTAAAGCATCCCAATGTAAAGCTTATTGCTAATGCATTAGGAACACCCCCTGCAGACATGATAGAAAAGATTCAGGATAAAGGTGTTCTAATAGGTGCTTTATGTGGAAAAATAAAACAGGCAGTTGCTCACAAAGAAGCTGGTTTGGATTTTATTATTGCCCAGGGAGGTGAAGGTGGTGGTCATACTGGAGAAATTGGCAGTATTGTGTTGTGGCCCCAAATTGTTGATGCAGTTGATGGTTTGCCTGTTCTGGCCGCAGGTGGAATTGGTAGTGGAAGACAAATGGCAGCTGCAATGTCTACCGGGGTTCAAGGGATCTGGTGTGGTTCTTTATGGCTTGCAGTTGAAGAGGCTGCCGCCCAACCAGCTGAAAAAGATTCCTACTTGAATGCCACAAGTGAAGACACTATAAGAAGTAAAGCATGGACTGGTAAACCGGCAAGAATGCTTAAGAATAAATGGACTGAAGCATGGGAAAATCCAGAAAATCCTGATCCATTACCCATGCCTCTTCAAGGAATGATAACTTTTGATGCAATGAGAAGAACATCAATGTATGCAGCATCAGGGAATACTCAGGAAGTTTCATTTAATGCGGCAGGACAGGTGATTGGTCAAGTTAAGCAAGTAGAATCCGTGAAAGATGTCATTTATAGAATGGTAAATGAATATCTTGATTCAATTGATCGATTAAATTCCCTGCTTCCTGAAGATTAAAATAATTGATTCTTGGAAGCCTGTTTGAGGAGTTAACTACTTTACTCTGGGGAGTTGGGATTACCTCTTTTGCGATTCTTTGTTTGTTGTTATTGCCAAAAAAGATTTCATTAAAGCTTGGTCAGTATCCAATAATTTTGGTGCTAATGTTTATATCTATTCTATTGATATTGCTGAAGATTTTTAATTTATTTTAACTACCAGCATTAAAATCTGAAGAGTAATCTTCTACTAGATTTATAAATGCTTTTACCCCACTTGATAAAGCATTATCATCAACATAAAAATAAGGAGAATGATTTGTTGGACTATCTTCTATTCCAGGCGCATTCACTCCAAGAAAAAAGAAAAGTCCTGGAACTTGTTGAGCATAGAAAGAAAAATCTTCAGCCCCAGTTCGAGGAACTCTTGCCTCATAATACTTTCCATCGGCGGCCTCTGAAAGTGATGAAGCATACTTTTCAGATAACTCTAAATCATTAAAAGTAACTGGATAGCCTCCATAAACTTTAAACTCGACATTTGCTTTTGCTCCATGAGCTTCTGCTACATTTTCAGAAATCAATTTTATTTCAGCCCGAATTTGATCAGTATATGAGTCTTCAAATGTTCTTATTGTGCCTTCTAACATAGCAGACGATGGAATTATATTATTTCTTGTCCCCGCCTTCATAATTCCGACGGTAACAACTGCCTGGCTTTCAAGTAAGTTTAATCTTCTGCTCACTATTGTTTGAAGAGTTGAGACTATATCTGATGCAGTTACTATCGGATCAATTCCTGACCAAGGTCTAGACCCATGGGTTTGCTCACCCTCAATTGTAATTCTGAATGCCTCTGCTGATGCCATTGCAGGTCCAGGTTTAAGCATAATTCCTCCATGCAATCCATTTGATACGTGAAGCCCAAAAATAGCATCGGGTTTTTCAGCATCAAACAAACCCTCTTTAAGCATTAGTTCGGCACCGCCCTCCTCTCCTTCAGGAGCACCCTCTTCCGCGGGCTGAAAAATTAGAAATATATCACCACTTAACTTGTCTGTATTTTGAGATAGAAAACTTGCAACTCCCAAAAGAACAGCTATGTGGGCATCATGACCACATGCATGCATAACACCAACTTCATTTCCTTGATACATTGTTTTTTCTTTTGAAGAAAAAGGTAAATTCAATTTTTCAGTCACAGGCAGACCATCTATGTCTGCTCTTAAGGCTATTAAAGGTCCAGGCTTTTGTCCTCTAATGAATGCTACTACACCAGTTTTTCCAAAACTTAGATCTGGCTCGAGGCCCATTTCAATTAAGGCATCAGCAATAGACTTCTGAGTTTTGAATTCTCTGTTTGATAGCTCTGGATACTGATGGAAATAATGTCTCCAATTTGTAACCTTTGTCATAACACCATCTAAATCTTGATCTAACTGCAACCTTAATTCTTCTGCAGCATTAGAAATGGCTAGAAGTAACATCAGGTTTAGGATTAAAAATTTTTTCATTTTTTAACCTTTCTTAAAAAAATTTATAAAAATCGGAGGTGTTGAATCCATGTATTCCTTAAAGTCTGGACGCCTTAACAAAGATCTTTTATCCATCATAGCAACCGAGGCAATTGCTATTAAAGCGTACATAATTACACAGCCTATTAAAAGCCAAGCAAAACCAATATCTGCAGCTATTGCAAAAACAAATAAACTAAACCAGAAAAGAATTTCACCAAAATAATTTGGATGCCTGGAATAAAACCATAATCCTGACTGCATAGTTTGGGGTTCAGAAATATTTTTTCTAAAATTATACATTTGCTGATCTGAGATAATTTGAATAATAACAGCAATTACAGCTAGTAATGTTGCAACTGCATCAAGCAAATTCAAGCCATCTCCTGGATAAGCAAGAGCATAAATCATTGGAAGTAATGCCATGTAGACACATATTGTAGGGATAAGGTGAATGGAGCCAAAATCAACCATAAAATATTGAAATTTATTTTCTGTCTTTCCTTTCATCATTACATAGCGCCAATCTTCATGAGAAAAACCCTCCCATGATCTAATCCAGTTGTAGGTAAGTCTGATTGCCCAAAAAAGAAGGCAGGCATGCATTAAAAACGCTCTTTGGACATCCCCAGCTGCCGAGATATCAGACCAGCACATAATAGTTAATGCAACTGGAATGACGGACCAAAAGGCGTCATACCAGCTCGAATTATTAAATAGAACACTTAAAATATAAATAAAGATTGTGGCTTCAACGTGGCATATGAATACTTTAGATACTAAGGAGAAGTCTGATAAAAGGCTCCAAGTAAATTGCATAGAGTAGATGCAGGCTATATAGCCAGCAAGAATGATAGATAGGTGTGTGAGTTTTGTTTTCATAAATTGTTAACTATTTTTTTTGGTTGATGGTACTCATTATTTATTGGAAGCAATGGAATTGACTGAGCGATCATTAAATCCTCAATGTTATTTTGTAGAGGTTTATAGAGTGTATTCCTTTGAGTTAATGATAGACCTAATTCATCGGTAATGTTTCTAACGTCGTTGAGATGTAATTCTTGACCAAAGGAAGCGCCAGCAGATCTGGTAATTGACTCATTCATTAATACCCCACCAATATCATTAATTCCAGCAGTTAAAAGAAATTTTAATCCTGGCAAGCCCATTTTTACCCATGAACCTTGGATATTGTTTATCGTTCCATGAAAGAGAATCCTTGCAACGGAGTGGATTAATATTGTTTCCTTAAATGTAGGGCCAGGTCTTGCCAATCCTTTTCTATAAATGGGAGCCTCTTCAGCAACAAAAGGTAATGGTACAAACTCAGTGATGCCATTAGTTTCTAATTGAAGATAATAAAGCTTTAGCAAATGATGTGCGATATGCGTCATATTTTCAACATGACCGAACATCATGGTTGAGGTGGTTGGAAGGCCAACATTATGAGCTGTTTTTATAATATTTATCCATTGATCGGTAGATAATTTATCTGGGCAAATAATTGCTCTAACGTCATCGTGTAAAATTTCAGCAGCTGTTCCTGGTAGGGAGTTAAGCCCTGCACTTTTTAATTCTTGAAGAAATTCTTGCGCTGAAATATTAAGAGTCTTTCTGCCATGATCTATCTCAAGAGGAGAAAAAGCATGAATATGAATAGAACTTGATGCGGACCTTATTGATTTAACTATGTCTAAGTATGTATCACCTGAATATTTTGGATGAATTCCACCCTGCAAGCAAACCTCGGTTGCGCCTCTGTTTATTGCTTCCTTAGTTCTTCTGACTATTTCTTCATGAGAAATGTTGTAAGGCTTACCTCTAAGATCATCATGTCCTCTGCCCTTAGAGAAAGCACAGAAATTGCATTTAAAGGAGCATATATTGGTGTAATTAATATTTCTGTTTACAACGAAACTAACATCCGAACCAAAAATATCTAACTTTTTACTATTTGCATAATCAATAATGTACTGAAAGTCTCGATTGGAAGATTCTAAAAGTTCTTGAATATTTTTTAACGTTGGATTTCTTTCTACATCATCTATGGTTTTTTTAATATTAGAATTAGAAGTGCCGCTAGAATAAGATGGGACATTATTGCTTACACCAGATTTCCACTTATCAGATCTTATTAATGATTGTGCATCAGTAATATCAAGAAGCCTTGAGGTAATTAGTGGTGTTGAGAACGATTCAAGCTTTGAAAAATATCTAGGGTAAAGTGTTGCTCTTGGTTTTAAGACTTGATTCGATAAGAAAGCTATTTGATCAAGCTTCTCTATCTCAGGCCATGGCGCCTCAGGATTTACGTAATCTTTTGTGACTGGAGAAATTCCTCCGAAATCATTAATTCCAGAAACTGTTAATTTTTTTATGTGTTCAGCATTTAAATTAGGAGGAACTTGCAAACTCACTTCAGCTGGCAATATCAATCTGGCCATTGCAATAGTCCACATTAACTCATCGAATGAAGGTTCAGCTGAATTGGCCATCAGTGTATTAGGCTTAGCTTTAAAATTTTGAACTATTACTTCTTGAATATGATTATATTTTTTATGTAATTCTCGAATTTCGTATATAGATTCAAGTCTTTCCAACCTTGTTTCCCCTATACCAATTAGAATTCCAGTTGTAAAAGGTACTTTTTGTTTTCCTGCCTCTTCAAGTGTTTGCATTCTGAATAATGGATCTTTATCAGGAGATCCATAATGAGGTTGACCCTTTTCTGTAAGTTTTGTCGATAGTGACTCAACCATTAAACCCATCGAACCGCTTAATGGCTTTAGTTTAGAAATTTCTTCAGCTGTTAAGCATCCTGAATTAAGGTGAGGAATAAGTGATGTTTCTTTTAAAACTGCTTCTGCACAGGCACCAAGATACTCATTGGTTGTTTTAAAACCATTAGATTTTAACCATTCTCGAGCTGCCTTATAACGTAATTCTGGTTTATCACCCAAAGTAAACAGAGCTTCGTGACATCCATTGATTTGTCCCTCTTTTGCAATTGCAACAACCTGCTCTATTGATAAATAAGGAGATTCAACCTTCTTTGGAGTTTTAGCAAAAGTACAATAGTGACAAACATCTCTGCATAAAAATGTTAATGGGATAAATACTTTTGGTGAATAGGTAAGTTCATCATTAAAATATAGCCTTTTTTTATCAAATGAGGCTTTAATCAAGCTATCTGATAAACATATATTGGAAAGACTTACTAATTCAGAAGAGGATATACTGTCGTGCAAAATTAACTGCCTGAGCGAAAGATTAGATTGTTCTTGAATGTTCAACTTGCTATCCATTAATGTATTGATTTAGTTTGAAGTAATCTTCCTCGGAGTCAAGGTCATCTTGAAGACTTGGTAAGCATATCTCTTGATGCATTAATTCATTACTTTCAAACTCTTTAATAAATAGAGCATAGCTATCTTCGCCAAACTTAAGATTAAAATTCAATGATGAGTCATACATTAAACAGTTTGTTCCAATCTTGTGAAGATCAGAAATTATACTGATCTTAGTTTTTGTAAACGAATCTTTAAATTTCTGAAGATCTTTTTCATTGATTCTTGGAAGATCAGCATGCATAACCAAAGTAATGTCATGGTCAGGTTTTGATGCAATAGCTTCATGTAAGGCTTGATTTAAAGGTAATTCTGTAAAATATGAAACAGTATTGATAAATCTTAAATCCTTATCATTTGTAACAATGGTAATAGAATCACAAATATTAGAATCAAAAAGAGTTTTTATAGTATGTTTTGCCATTTGTTCGGCAAGCTTTGAACGATCAATTGAATCAAGAACATTTGATAGCCTTTCTTTAGAACTAGAAAATTTTTTAATAGGAACAAATGCTGAAACTGTCATTTAGTTGGACTCTAAAACCTTAATTATTTCTTGGGCAAGTTTATTTTTAGATTGAGTATTGTTCATAATTAAATTAGTTGGAAAAACCTCATACCCCAATGAAGATAAATGGCTAGCACTATCATTATCTGAGGTATCAACAAAGATTCGTTTAGCATATTTTTTATAAAATTCTGCGATAGTTTTAACACTTATTTCGTGGCCAAGCTCTTGCATCATTTTTGCGGTTGGTCCCTTTAAGGATTTCGCATTAACTATCGGGCTGATTATTGAAACTTTATTAGAAAAATCTATCAGATGATCTTGAAGACCAGAGAGTTGCAAAATTGGATTGATGCTAACGTAAGGATTTGATGGACAAATTATAATTTCATCATAAGAATTTAAATCAATATCCTTATTAAATTTTGCTTTGTCTAAACCTTTAAAAACAAAATCAGTCACAGGCGGTTCACATTTTAATTTAACAAAATACTCTTGAAAAGAAAGCAATCTATTTTTTGTTTGAATATATGTTTCAACCGATTCATCACTCATTGGGAATATAAATTTAGGCAAACCAAACGATTGACAAATTTTATAAGTGGCTTCTGAAAGTGAATTACCTAAATTAATCAGTTCTGTTCTTCTTATATGAGTAGCTAAGTCTTTATCACCAAGTTGAAACCATGTTTCTCCGCTCAAATTTTCTAAGTTTGTAAGCATGTTCCATGATTCATTTTTTCTTCCCCAACCCTTAGAAACATCTGACTCGCCAGCAAGGGTATACATTACTGTATCTAGGTCGGGGCAAATCTTAAGATTAAGGTGAGTAAAATCATCGCCTGTATTAACTGCAATACCTAAATTTTCTGCATTCACTGTATTTTTAAAACCCAATGCAAGTTTAGCTCCACCAACACCGCCGCAAAGTAATAGGTATTTTTTCATCTAAACAAATCCTCATCCTCAGAACGAATTAATGACTGCGCATCACTGAATTTATTTTTTTTATATTTGTAATTTTTAATAATTACGACTGGTTTTTTTTGAGCTGCTTGTCCCATCAATAGAGAGGAAGCTGCCGCCAACTCATCAGCAATTGCAATCTGAGTAACTTTAAGCTCATTGCCATAAAGATCGTTATTTCCTCTCTCATCTAATATGCATTCAATATTATGACTGCCAATAGTAAAGCCCACTATTCCATTTCTAAATGGTCGACCCATGGTATCGGTGATGATGACTGAAATTTCTTTATTGAAATATCGAGATAAGGATTCTGATAAATATTTTGCAGATTTATCCGGACTTTTTGGTAAAAGTAATACAGTATCTTTTTGTTGGTCAATGTTAGATCTGTCAATTCCAGCATTTGCATGAATAAAGCCTAATTTATGCTCAACAATTAATACTCCCATTCTAAATTTAACAACTTTCTTTGATTCATTTAGAATTGCTTGAATAAAATTTGGCTCTTTAAAGATTTTTTTTGATAGATCTATTGCCTCTTTTGAGGGGTTAACAGAGGATAAATCCAAATACCTATTTTCAGATTTTGATACTATCTTTTGCGCAATTGCAAAAACATCTCCATCATCAATTAGAATCGATTCATCATTAATAGCTTTGATGATGAGGCTAGCCAGATCATCACCAGGCTCAATCAAAGGCAATGTCTCTAGTGCTATGAGATTAACTGAATTAATGATATTTCTCTTTTATTTAATGCCCAGTAATTCTAATTCCAGAATGAGCAAGTGAATGTTTTTTATTGATTGCAATCAATATCGAAGTCAAAGCTTCTGCAGCAGCAGAATTGCACAATGGACCAGCATGCCAAGCTGTCAAACCAGCGTCTTTGGCCAATGAAATTACCGTATTTCTTGCTTCAATAAAATCACCAGCAACCAATACATCGCAATCTATATCAGCATCTGTTTGTAACAGTTCGGCTGAGATATTTTGAAAAGCAGAAATTACTGTAGTGCTTTCACCCAATAGTGATTGAGCTTTAAGAGCAGCTGAGCCCTCAATAGGCAATTGAACTCTCATAACTTTAGGAGGCATTAATGGGACAGTTGCATCAATCATTATTTTGTCAGCTAAGGCACCTTCAATGCTCAATAAAGTTGCTTCTTGATGAGCAAAGGGAACTGTTAAGCAAGCAAGTTCACAATGTGAAGCTGCATCTATATTCAACATTCCTGCCGATGCATCTAGCCCCAGCTCGACTGCAACCTCTTGAGCTTTTGATAAGTCTCGACTTCCGATGATTAGATCATGACCAGCTTTGATCCACCGAGATGACAACCCTTTACCCAAAGAACCTGTTCCTCCCAGAATAGCTATTTTCATTAAAATTCTCCTGATTAAAATTTATTTCACATTATACAAATTAATTAGTCCACCAATGATCAAAGATTTAAAAAATTTATGAATTTTTTTGATGATTAGATGCCTTATAATTAGTTTTTTTAAATAGAATTATTTAAATAACATGAAAAAATGATAAACCTTAAGAATAAATCAGTAGTGGTTACCGGAGGTACTAAAGGTATTGGTGCTGAAATTACAAAAACTTTCCTAAAACAGGATGCAAAAGTTTTTATCCTTGCGCGTGATAAACCAAAAAGATCTATTCAAGCGAAAGGTAATAAAGCTGTATTTATCGAATGTGACATTAGGAGCATTGAATCTTTAGATAATGCTGTAAAGAGAATAAAAGTACTTACAAAATCAATTGATGTTTTAATAAATAACGCTGGTGGAGCTCCAATGGCTAATGCGTTAAAAGCTTCGAATAAATTCCACGAAGCTATCATTGATCTTAATTTATCTGCCCCACTGAATGTAAGCCAAAGATTTGCCAAAATGATGATGAAGCAAAAAACAGTTTCGAACATTATTAATATTTCAAGTGTAACAGCCACTAGACCAACACCAGGGAGCGCTGCTTATGGAGCAGCTAAAGGTGGCCTAGTAAATCTTACAAAAACCTTAGCCGTTGAATGGGCCCCAAAAATTAAGGTTAATTCTATAATTGTAGGATATATAGAAACAGAAAATTCAATACTTCATTACGGGAGCACGAAGGAAATCAATAAAGTAGCCAAAACTATTCCAATGCAAAGAATGGGTAAGCCTAAAGACATAGCTAATGCATGCATATTTTTCTCTTCCGATTTGGCGGGCTGGATTACAGGTGCTGCTCTTGAGGTTCACGGTGGTGGAGAAAAGCCGAGTTATTTAGACGTAGCTAAACCTCAATAAGATTAGCCGAATAGTTTTCTGACCAGCCTATTACCCCAAAATATTTTTAATGCTCCTTTTAGTTGCTCGAATGATTTATCTGTATAGGGGTAAGCAGATGCGGATTTCTTACCTATGATAATTGGCATTGGATGGGCATATGCTAATAGGCCCTCTTTTCCATTAACCACACCTAACCCACTTTCTTTAACACCGCCAAATGGAACTTCATTAACACCATAGCTCATTGCCATATCATTTACAGAACAGGCTCCTGTTTCAATTGATTTAGCTAATCTCTGACCTTTTTTTAAATCCTTGGTCCAAACATTTCCATTTAAGCCATAGTGAGATTGATTGGCTAACATTAATGCCTCCTCTTCTGATTGCACCTTCATGATAGATATAATTGGTCCAAAAGTTTCATCTTTCATTATTTTCATCTCATGGGTAACTTCTACAAGAACAGTTGGTTCAAAATATAGGCCTTCAAAATTTGGATTTCTTTTTCCTCCAACCAATACCTTGGCACCTTTAGCAACGGCATCATTAACATGATCTTCAATAATGTTGACTTGCTTATCCCAAAAGGTAGGGCCAACATCACCCTTACAATCATTTGATTGGATAAGTGATTGAGTTATAGAAACAGCTTCGGCAACGAACTCATCATACACATCATCCATAACATAAATTCTTTCGGTGCCACAACAGTATTGGCCTGCATTCATGCATGAACCTACAACTGCTCCACTTGCTGCATCTTTGATATTAGCGTCAGAGCAGACAATCATGGCATCTTTACCGCCTAACTCAAGACTAAATGGAATAAGCATTTCTCCACACTTGGAAGCGATTTTTTTGCCAGTAGCGACACTTCCAGTGAAGGATATTTTGTCGGGACCCTGATCGATTAATTCAGCGCCTGTTTCGCCATCACCGATAACTGTCTGCACTAAATTTTGAGGAGCTTCTGCTAGCGCAAAAATCTCCTGCACCAATGCTCCAGACATAGGAGTAACTTCAGATGGCTTAACCACCACACTGTTTCCACAAAGAACAGCTTGAATGACTGGATTAATGGACAATATAAATGGACCATTCCAAGGAGTAATTACTGCTACCACACCTCTTGGTTTATAAGTGATTATTGTTTTCTTAAGAAACTGCATGGGACCATGCATCTTGATTTTTTTATCTGATAGCCATTTTTCAGCTCTCTTAGCGTAAAAAACCAATGAATCGACTGCTGAAAATACTTCCATTGCCATGGCTTCTTGCTCTGGCTTGCCTGTCTCTCTCATAACAACTTCCATGATTCGATCTTGTTGTTGTATTACAACATCTGCAACTCTATGCATTAATTCAACTCGTTCTTTAAGAGACGTTTTTTTCCATTCAGTTTGCGCAACTTTTGCTTGTGTCATTATTGATGAGATTTCTGAAGATGAAGTACATTCGTAAGTATCAATATGTGAAAGATCTACAGGACTTTTTAAACTGAGAAGCTTTTTACCTTCTTCAGAACGCGAAATAGAGAAAATTGCCATTTTATAATTCCTTAAGTTTTGCCTCTAGCATCGGCGTTACATGATTATTTATGTGAGCATTCATGCCCATAGGCATGATCTCATAGTGCTCTAATTTTCTTACCACTTTAACCATAATTACAGTAAATTTATATAAAGCCAAAATATAATAATAATCAAAATCTTCTGCACTGAAGCCAGTTAAAGCCTCCCATTTAGCTATTGTAGCAACAGGCCCTGGAAAGCCACTAAGTCGATCAACATGAACTCCTTTTGAGTTGCAGTCGTCTATTGCGATACCCCATGCAAGATCTATACAAGGGTCACCCAATGCAGCCATTTCCCAATCTAGCACTGCTGAAACCATGCCATCTGATGTATACATAATATTTGCACAGCGACAATCACCCCAAAGAATAGATGCTTGCTTAGGACTCGGCTTGTTTGTTTTCAACCATTCTCGTGCCTTATCAGCAACTGGATGAGCTTCACCCTCCATGGCCCAGTCATGGAAATTGAAATAATAATTTAATTCCTGCTCAAGATAGTCTTCAGAAAGTTTTGGTCTATTAAGAAATTCAAAATCGCCAGTAGAAATATCTACCTGATGAATTTTTGCCATTTGTTCAACCCAACCCCACCAAATATTTTCTCTCACTTCTTCAGATGAATCGGCAACCCAGCCCTCTTGATGAAATGGTGGATTATCTGAAGGAGCATCACCACTCGCCATTTCCATAACATAAAAGGAAGTTCCAAAAACCTCATCGCTTGGTTCATACCAAAGAACATTAGGAACTTTGATCTCATGATCAGCTAACTTTTGCATTATCAGATATTGTTTGTGAATATCATAATCAGGAAAAACAAAAAAGCCTTCTGGATAAAATCTAAGGACCATTCCTTTTTTTACATCATCGCCATCTAAGTTATATGAAACATTGAAGCTGAGAGTTTCGTTTGAAAAACCAGTGTTCTCAGGACCCCCTAACAATTCAACATTTAAGTTGTTAATATTTTCTAGCTTTAACTCTAGCCAATTGGCAAAAGTAACCTTTGTTTGTTCTAAATCTCTTTCTTGTGGCTTAGGCATTCTATTTTTTACTCATTGATTAAACATCAACCATAATATAAATTTAAGCAATTAAAAAGAAATAATATGGCAGATTTATTTAAAGAAAAGTGGGATTCTTTTTGTGAAAACTTAAAAGACATAGGTTCTTTAATCGAATCAGAATCTTCCTTGAGTGAAACTGATCAAGCTGAGGGTTACCGATATCTGTTAAGATTATTGCGACTATCCCTAGAGATGAATTTAGAGCATTCCAACTCTTCAACACCTTCTTTTTATAGCCTTTCTCATGAAACCGCAAAAATAGGTGCTGATAACCCAGATAATATTTATTTAAATGCAAACATTGATGGCAAGCAAGAATACAAAGTATCTGGAAATATAGGAGAACTGAATTATTTAAGTTTTGGTTTGAAAGAAAATCGGTACAGCATAGACGGAACTATGATCTCTTTGGGTGAAATAGATATGAAAGACATGTTTATAGAAGATTCAGGTGATTTTGTTTTATATTTAGGCGGAACCAAAGAATCTAAAAACTTTTTAGCTATGCCTAAAAATACAAATATGCTCATAGTTCGTCAAACTTATAAAGATAGAATTAATCAAACACATGCAAAAATTAATATCAAAACTGTCAGCACAAAAGCAAGTCCTGAGCTTTTAAGCTCGGATAAGCTAGAAAATCAACTCAATCAATCATTAGCTTTTGTGAGGGGAACTGCATCGACATTCTTGATATGGGTAAAGGATTTCAAAAAAAATCATAAAAATGCTTTGCCACTTGGTGATCAAAGTTTTTTTCAAGCTGCCGGAGGGGATCCAAAAATCTGCTACCTTCATGGTTATTACGATTTTAATAAAGATGAATGCATGCAGATTACGACATATATTCCTGATTGCGAATATTGGAATTTTCAATTAGAAAATTTCTGGATGGAATCACTAGACTACCGCCATTATCCAATTCATATCAATGATTCTTCTGCTATTGTTAAGAAAGACAAATCGATTACTATTACTGTGAGTCATTTTCCAATTAACATTGAGAATAATCTGATTACTGAGGGTCGAAATAATGGCGCAATGCTTCTTAGGTGGATTGATGCAAAAAATAATCCAATACCAGAAGTAAAAATTAAAAAGATTGATTCAATTGAGATGAACTGATGCTTGATTCACTAGAAATAATTAAGGAAGCAAAAAATCAAACCGGTTTAAGTAATTTTGGCAATCCTCTTTTTTTAGAGGGTTTTGAGGTACTTATAAAATCGATTAATCAAGAGGCAGATCTCAATGAAATTGGTCTGGGAGCTCAGCAGCAAAGACTAACGGGCATATTAATTAACCTACTAAGAATAGAAGAAGCTTTTGATAAAAATCCAGAAATACTATCAGAGGAGATTGAGTCTCCGGTTGTAATTGTAGGGCTTCCAAGAACAGGCAGCACCATGACTCATAGATTGCTTGCTTCTGATCCAAATCATACAGCGATGCTCTGGTGGGAAGGGAGATATCCTGCAATGCTTGAGGGTGAATCAAGAGGCAATCCAATAGATAGAATGGAGATGGGCAAAGCTGAAGTTGAGGCTGTAATGCAAGCATCTCCAGATGCACTGACTATACATCCATGGGATTACAAAGGAGCCGATGAAGAAATTCTGCTGCTTGAACATACATTCTTTAGCACTGTTCCAGAATCCTTCATGAGATTACCAACTTATTCTAAATGGGTTGAATCACAAGACCATATTCATGCATATTCTCAACTAAAAAGAATGCTTCAATATCTTCAATGGCAAAATCCTGGAAGAGAGAACAAGAGATGGGTTTTAAAATCACCTCACCACCTTGGTTTCATAGATAAGTTATTGCTTATATTCCCCGATTCAAAAGTCATTCAAACACATAGAGATCCTCATAAAACCGTTCCATCTTTTTGTTCAATGTGTGCAAACTTATTTGAACCCATTTCAAATTCTTATGATAAAAATGAAATTGGTCATCACTGGGCGCATAAACTAGCAAAGGTGCTGAATCATTGTATGAATGTAAGTAATGCAAATAAAGAGAATTTTCTTAACTTAGAGTTTAATAAGATGATAAAAGATCCAATCCTTGAAATGACTGAGGTTTATGAATTTATTGGAGAAGATTTTACCGATCAGGCTGAAAATGCAATGAATGCTTGGAAAGAGGAAAATCAACATGAAATGGGTGCTCATCAATACTCACTTGAAGAATTTGGGCTAGCAAAATCTTTCATTGAAGATAATTTCAATGAATACATTAATCAATACATTAAATAGGAATTAAAAATGTTACTAAAAGATAAGGTTGTTATAGTTTCTGGCATTGGTCCAGGCCTGGGTCAAGAATTGGCATATGGTGCAGCAAGAGAAGGTGCAAAAATAGCCATTGCTGCTAGGTCAACAGAATTACTCAATAAACTTAAAGATGAAATTGGTAAAAAATCAGATGTGATTGCAATACCCTGTGACATCACAAATCCAGATGATTGTAAGAATTTAGTTGACGAAACAATCAAACAATATGGAAAGTTGGATGGATTAATCAATAGTGCCTACCGAGCAGGTGACTTCAAAGAGATTGAAGATTCTGATTTTAATGATTGGCATGAAACAATGAATACAAATTTTTTCGGCACCATGAACTTAACAATGGCTGCAGTAAAAGAAATGACTCCTAATAAAAATGGTGCAATTGTAATGATAAATAGTTTGATTACAAAAAAACCTCTGCCCACTCAAGGAGGATATGCGGCCTCAAAAGGCGCACTATCCACTGCAACAAAAATCCTTGCAAAAGAACTTGGCCCTAAAGGTATCAGGGTGAATTCAGTTTATATGGGATGGATGTGGGGGCCTCCTGTCGAAATGTACGTAAACTTTACTGCTGATTCCATGGGCGTGGAACCTAGTGATGTGATCAGCGGAGTAACAAAAGATATTCCACTTGGAATAATTCCAGATGATAGTGACTGTGCCAATGCAGCATTATTTCTAATATCAGATCTTGCAAAAGTTATTACCGGAGCAAACTTGGATGTAAATGGTGGAGAATTTATGTCCTGATGAGTATCAAGTAATTTTTTTTCGTCAAGGAAAATACAACTATTCTTCGTTTTTTTTTAAATAGGTAATTTTTTTAAAATAATTGTTTAAAATCAATCATGGCAATCAATAAAGAAATTCATACCGTTGATCTGATGCTTGGCATTCCTGAGCAAGAGGATCGATCCGACTGGTATTCATTCATGGAGCCTCTCTTGCGTGATGAGGAATCAAAGTCAATGTTCAAAATGCCAGCCCAATACATGTTCAAAGATATCCCTGAGACTGGATCTCATGATGACTTTATAAAATACACAATTGATCAAATGGATAAACATTTTATCAACCAAGCAATGGTAGGTTTTCATGAGAAATCTGAAGTAAAAATTGAAGCAGCAAAAAATCACTCAGATAGATTTTTCTTTGATCTTCCTGTGAATCCAAATATTAAAGATGAAGCTGAAAACATTAAAAGATACTTTGAGACCTATGGCATAAAAGCAGTAAGTGCATTTCCATCGGGGATGCATCCTCAAGTTGCAATCAATGATCCCAAATGGCATCCCATCTATGAAATGTGCGTTGAGCTAGATATTCCTTTTTTTTGTTGCGTTGGTGTGCCTGGACCAAGAATTCCAATGGCTCCGCAAAAAGTTGAGTTAATAGATGAAGTTTGTTGGTATTTTCCAGAATTAAAGTTTGTCATGAGACATGGAGCTGAGCCTTGGACTGCCCTTGCATGTAAACTAATGCTTAAGTATCCAAATCTTTATTACTCTACCAGTGCATTTTCACCAAAACATTACCCAAAAGATATAATTAATTTTGCTAATACGCGTGGAAAAAATAAAATTATGTATGCAGGTTATTTTCCGATGGGTCTTTCTTTGGATAAAATTTTCAGTGAAATGGATAATGTGCCATTTAACGATGATGTATGGCCATTATTTTTAGGAGAGAATGCTAAAAAAATTCTTAAGATTTAGATATAATATAAACATTTAAAATACCACAAACTATGATTGATAATAAAAGATACCCTATGCCAGTTCCATTTGGTTGGTACGTAGTTGACTATGCTGATGACTTGAAAATTGGGGATGTAAAGGCAGTTCGCTATTTCGGTGAAGATCAAGTTTTATTCAGAACAGAATCTGGTGAAGTAAGCATGTTGGATGCATATTGCCCACATTTAGGTGCTCATCTTGGACATGGTGGGATTATTAATGGTGAATGCATTGAGTGCCCTTTTCATGCATGGAGATGGAAAACAGACGGTAAAATTGGTGAGATACCCTATGCTAAAAATATCCCTCCAAAGGCAAAGGAAACTAAAATATTTAAATACCCAACCGTTGAGCGAAATAAACTAATTTATGCTTGGTATCACCCTCACGGCGAAGAGCCTCATTATGAGGTAGAAATTTATCCTGAAATTGATGATCCTGAATGGGGAGATGATTTTGAAAAATTTGAATATCATATTAAGTCTCATATTCAAGACATGGCAGAAAATGCAGTCGATGCAGCACATTTTATGTATGTTCATGGCGTTGTTTCATATCCAGAATTTGAAGTTACTTATGAAAACCAAAAAAGATTTTTTTATCAAAAAGCAGATATGGTCACGCCTAGGGGAACAGTAAAAGGTAAAATATCTGGTGCTTCAAATGGGCCAGGTGATAATTTTACAAAATTTGAGGGTATATGCGATACCTTGTTGCTCGGCTCAACAACTCCAACCGAAAGAGAAGAAGTTATTACAAGATTTTCATTTCTACAAAAAAAGGTTAATGGTGAAGTTCCAACTGGTGGTGTTGGGGCCGCAATTATTGCAGATATTAATAAACAGGTTAAGGAAGATATCCCAGTTTGGGAGAATAAAAAGTATGCGGCTAAGCCAGTGCTATGCGATTCAGATGGTCCAATTGCTAAATTTAGAAAACATTTTTCAACGTTTTATGCAGATGATTATAATGAGTCCGAGTCTATAGAGGCTTTAAATATTAATAAGTAAACTTTATTAATCTTCGATCAATTCAAAATCGAATTTGCTGACACCACAATCTGGACATACCCACTCATCTGGAATATCTTCCCATCTGGTGCCTGGAGCTAAACCGTCATCTGGATCTCCGAGTTCTTCGTCATATATGTAACCGCAGATTACACACTCATACTTTTTATACTGCATGATTGTCTAGTTTTGATTTAATTTTTTCATGATCCTCTCTGCCTAACGAATGAGTAAATAAAAGATAAGCTGCTATAGAATAGCTAATTATCGGAACGAATGTATATATATAATAAATTGCCATTTTTGATGACTCACTGTTTGCCGTGCCAAGACTGATATCAAATCCCCAATATAATTCTAAAACTAAATAAGGAACAACAGCTGCAAGAGCAAAACCTATTTTTGTAAGGGTTGTGAGAAAAGAAAAAACAGTGCCAGAAATATTCTCTCCTACGTCAACTGTTAACTTATCTGAGATATCAGCTGTCATTGCATTTATTAGTGGAAGTGGTCCTGAGAACGAAAATCCATAAAAGACTATGAAAGTTCCAACAGCCATTAACTTGGGACCTGTATCCAGATCTTTTATATACCAATAACCAATAAAGCCAATGATTAAAATAAAAATTGCATATATACAAGAGATCCCAGCGGCATAATGTTTTGAAGTTTTTAGGCTTAAGAATCTCCACACAGCTAAACCAAAAACACTGACAATATAATAAATCAGCATTAATCTTGACGAGTATTCTGGTAGTTCCATTACTACCTCCATCCAAATTAAATAAAGAGCGCCGTTCAAACTCATACAAAAAGCTATTAGAACTGCTGCAGTTACTATTCTTATTAACATTTTATTTGAAAATAAAGTTCTAAAATTCTTAAAAGAGTTATCAGCGTTCGTTGATTGCTTAAATTCAATTGAATCAGGAGTTTGCTTAAGCGCATTAAAAGTTAAAACTGGAATACAAAACAAAACAAAAATTCCAATAGCATTTACTTTTGCTTTCAAAGACGGATCATAAATCTCAACAACTGCAGGAATTGCAATTACAGAAAACATACCCAAAAGGGCCATTAACTCTCTGAGTGTTAATAATTTTGTTCGATCATCATAATCAGGGGCTAAAAAGCTAGCCCATGAAAGTTGAGTGATGGTACTTAAAGTAAAAGCAGAATAAAGCAGAAATAATCCTCCAAAAAAATATACCATCGATGGAGATAAGACTGGAGGCAAGAAAATTAAGTATGTCGCCAACATGAAAATAGGCGCTGAAAGAAAAATCCAATGCTTGTGCTTTCCCCACCTAGATGGATATTTATCAATCAAGAGGCCCATGACTGGATCGGTTAAGATGTCAGTAAACCTTCCAAGGAAAAATATAACTCCTACCAAAGATAAGCCAAGTCCCAAATCATCAGCATAAAATGGCAATACAAATATAAAGATTGGCATGCCTGCTGCAGAAGTTGAAAAATTTAATGACGTATATGAGAGCCGCTGAAATAAATTCATAATTAAAAAATTACGATCTAGGCTTTAAAAACATCTCGCATGGAGATAATTCCAACAAGATGTTCATCTGAAAAAACAGGTAAATGCCTAATTTGATTACTAAGCATGAGCTCTTTTGCTTCCGAATTAGTAGTTTCGGGACATGTATGGATCAGTTTTCTGGTCATGACATCATTCACAGTTTTTGCTTCAAAAGTTTTAGGACCTCCAGATAATGCATAAACAAGGTCTCTTTCTGTTAAAATTCCTAATATAGAAGATTTTGATAAATGGCTCTCGGTCCCACTCCTGCAAATCATTAAAGCACCAATTTTATTTTTGTTCATCAATGATGCGGCTTCAAATAAGCTTGAATTCTCGGAAATAGTAAAAATGTCCCAAAATTTTTGTTCATTTAAATGATCTTTTACTTTTTTCATGAATTTTGATGGATAGCGGTAGCCTAATAATAATATTTAAAAGATATTAACACCCAATCTAATTTCTTGGTATCATATGCGTAAATTATTACTACGTATAACTAGTAATTACTATTTATAACATTTTTAACTACTGATCAATATGAAACCATTAAATTCTCTTATATTTTTTCTTTTTGCATTTTTACTTACTCTACCTGCGTTTGCTGGTGATAAAGGTTATGTTGGAGAGGAAGGCACTGAAATTGAAGTAACCAGAGTATCCAATCCTGCACCTGAATATCCAAGAAGAGCTATCAGACTTGGAGTTGAGGGATCTGTTCGACTCGAGTTTGATGTTGATACTGATGGTTCAGTCCTTGATCCATATGTTGTTGAAAGTAGCCCTGCTGGTGTCTTTGACCGCGCTGCGATTAAAGCTGTAAGAAAATTTTTATATCAACCACCAACTTACAATGGAACTTCAGTTAAGGTCAACAACGTTCAGATTGACCTTACTTTTAAACTTGCTGACTGAGTTCTAGCTCGAATAGACTCAGGTAAAATATGCCGATAAGACTCCAGTTACTCTTGTTTGGGGTTATTGGCAATGTTCTTGTTGCTGCAATCTTTATATTCTCATTTGGTTACAGAGAAAATATTCAGGAAGATTCATCCAATGAATCGCTTTTAACATTATACGAATCTGCTTGGTATCAAACTTACAATAAATCTTTTGACGTAATGTCAAAATGGCTGCCGGTAACAGGAGAGAATGCATCATTCTGGGATCCTGATTCAGAAATTTTTCTTGACGAAGTTGCTTCAAGTAATATCTTTACAAATCCTTTGCTTGATACTATCAGCGCAGACAGAATTGGAGATGCACAATATTTAATTGAACTTTTCTTTGAAGAGGATCTGGATTATGGAAACCTAAGTTATGTAATGGCTTATTTTCCATCCGGGGAGAGAATTTACTGTGGAGGTGCTTTAGATCTATTAGGAGTTGATCCCTGCTCACCGGCTGCAAGACCAGATTTCTTTAGTTATCTTGACTCTTATTTAAAAGATGCCTCAACAAGACCCAGGCAATCGATTGTAAAAATTAGAGATAGCAATGATGAGCAAGCAGCTACGCTAAATCAGGCTCTTTCATTTCCTGTAAAAGTAGAGGGCGAGACATTAGCAATTGTTAGCTTGGGTGTTGATATAAGAAAAGGTCTTGAAGTTTTCGAGGATGAGTTTGAAGTAAGAACTGCGATTAATACAGAATCTGGTTTAATTTCTCTAAATGATTATTATCAGCAATTTGGTGATACAGAAGATAATTTATTTGATTTAGAAAACTTTAATAAATTAACCGACAAAGCCGCTTCTTATAAAGAGACTAATGGGTCAAGATATTCACAAAAAGATACTGAACTAGGAACCTCGGTTACCCTGCTTCAACTAAGCTCATCTCTATCTGCTGATGAGGCTCAGCTCTATGTTTTTAAAGATGAAAGAGAGAATATTCTTAGAGCAGCGAATGTCTTAAACCTCACTTATATTGCTGCAATTTCTTTTGTTATTTTCATTATTTCTTTAATTGCTTTTATTACCACAAGGACATTCGGAGGAATCACCAAGGCCATTGAAGTTCTTGAAGGATTGACCAAAGGTGATCACACACAAGAAATGCCTATCAGAAAAGGCCTACTGGCCTCAGAGCGCGATGAAGTTGGACAACTCTCTACTGCCTTAAAGTCATATAAATCTCATCTTGTTGAAATGGAATCAATCCGAGCTGAGCAAGCAGAAAGAAGGCATGAAAGAGACGAAGTTATTATTGAAAAAATGTCAGCATTAGCTGATCAATTAGATGGAAGTGCAAGAACACTAATTCTTAATGACATTAAGAAAATGAAAGATCTTGCGGATAACTCTGACAGAAACTCAAGCGAAGAAGCTTCAGTGGAACTAATGTTAGTAGCTTTTTCTCGAATGTCAGATGAAGTGAATGGTTTAATCGATGCAAGAACTGGTGAAATGGAAACAGCTCGAGATGAAGCAAGAGATGCGAGTGATCAAAAAACTAAATTCTTTGCAAACATGAGTCACGAACTTAGAACACCGCTTAACGCCATTTTGGGATACGGAGAAATGCTCTATGAAGATTGTGAAGATCTTGGGTACGATGACCTACTGCCAGATTTAAAGAAAATTACATCCTCTGGATCTCATCTATTATCACTGATCAACAATATTCTAGATTTATCTAAAATCGAAGCTGGAAAAATGGAATTATTTATTACCAGTTTTGAAATTGAACATATGATTCAAACCATCAAAGATGTGTCAGAACCATTGGCTGCTAAAAATGACAATGGTTTCGTTATTAACTTAGATGGTGCTATGGGGTCAATGTCCCAAGATGAAACAAAACTAAGGCAATGTCTTACAAATTTTTTAAGCAATGGATTTAAATTTACAAAAAATGGGACTGTGACTCTTGATGTTAAGTCCCGACTAGATGGAAAGATTGAGTTTATAGACTTTGCTGTTATTGATACCGGAGCAGGAATGAGTGCAGAAGGTGTTGCAAAAGTTTTTGAGGAATACACTCAAGCTGAACGATCAACATCTGCCAATTATGGTGGTACTGGATTGGGATTACCTATTTCCAAAAAATTTGCAGAAATGATGGGCGGTGATGTTGTTGTAACCAGTGAAGAAGGGAAAGGCTCAGTTTTTACCCTTTCAGTTCCTAGAGAATGCCCTGAATATAATGAAGATGAAGTCGATAGCAATGTTATTAATTTAGATGCTGACGATAATCTTGTGGTTCTCGTTGATGATGATGTCGCAATGCATGACCTAATAAAAAGAACAATATCCAAACTTAATTTAACTCTGATTGGGGCAACAAATAGTGAAAAAGGTATGGAATTAATCCGGGAAGTAAAGCCGAAATTAATTCTGCTGGATGTCTTGATGCCTGGAAGAGATGGATGGTCATTGCTTAAAGAATGTAAGACTGACTCAGAACTTAAGGACATTCCAGTTATTATGATTAGTCAATTAAATCAATCTAATCTTGCAGCCTCACTTGGTGCAAATGATTATTTAACAAAACCTATCGATAGAACACATTTTGTAAATACCATTCAGAGACTTCTTGGTACCGGTGGAAAAGATCAAAAGGTTCTTGTCATTGATGATGATAAGGATGTAAGAGAGTTGCTTTCTAGACTTCTTAAAGATGCAGGCTACAGACCAATTGATGCAAGAGATGGGAAGGAAGGCCTAGAGCGAACGAAAGATGAGCCAGCTTTAATTATCCTCGATCTTGAAATGCCTCGCATGGATGGGTTTGAATTTCTTGATAACTACATCAAAGATGTTCCTGAGGACAAAAGAGCCCCAGTATTGGTTTTCTCTGGAAAAGATTTAACAGACGTTCAAGAAGATCTCTTAAAAGAAAGGGTTGTAGGCTTAGTTAAAAAGGATGACGTATCAATGGATAATCTATCTAAAATGATACAAGGGATTGTAAAAAAATAATTATTAACTAAGCAGCGCTTCTATTTTTTCAAGCAATCTTTTGAAATCAACTGGTTTTGTATCAAAATCATCAGCACCACATTCCAAAGCCTTCTGCTTGTCTGACTCTAATGCGTGAGCTGTCAAAGCTATTATAGGAATAGAGTTAATGGAATCATCGGCCTTGGCTTGAATTGTTGCTTCCCAACCATCAAGAATTGGCAATCCCATATCCATCAAGACAATATCAGGTGAATCATTTCTCATCATATCCAAACCAGCCTGACCATCAAATGCCATAATGATGTCATAGCCCCTTCTAGTTAGACGCCTTGAAAGCATGTCACGATTCATTTCGTTATCTTCAACATATAGTATCTTTGCCATTATTAGTCTCCTACTAATTCGGTGTCTATCAATTTAAATCTATTTCTGCCTGATTTCTTTGCCTCGTATAGGCGCTCATCAGCTTTGTTCGTAAGGTCAGCAGAGGTTTCAGTTTCTGTTGAAAATGCAACGCCGCCGCTTGAAGTAATTTTAATATCAATACCGTCAAAGTGAACAGTATTATTATTGATTTTTATAATTAATTTTTTACAAAATTCAGCTGCTTGATCTTCATTCAAATATAAAATTGCTAAAAACTCTTCGCCACCTATCCTACCAACAATATTTGGCGATGTAATTTCTGTTTGTAACAATTTAGCAAATTCAATTAGCACTGCATCGCCGCCTGCATGACCATAGTTGTCATTAACTTGTTTGAAAAAATCAATATCAAACATAATCGTAGTAAATTGTCTTTCCTGAGATTCATTAGCTTTATCCATTGCTTCATCTAGAGCCTCAAAGACAACTCGGCGATTAAAGATTCCTGTAAGTTGATCAGTAGTTGCTTGAATATGTAACTCATTGACAAGCTCTTTTTCTCGCTCTCTCCAAAACTTTCTTTCTAAAGCAGCTACAACCTTTGCCAATAGAATTGTGCCATTAATAGGTTTTGGTAAATAATCTTGAGCCCCGAGTTGAATACACTTAGAAATACTATCAACGTCATTAAAAGCTGAAACCATTATCACTGGAAGTGATTCAGCGTTATGTTCCTTCCTAAAAGTTTTTAAGAGCTCTAGACCATTGATGTCTGGCAAAATTACATCCAAAAGAATAAGATCGGGGGTCTTTTTAAAGACTTCTTCTAACGCGGTTTTCCCATCATATGAAGTTCTACAAGTAAGGCCTTGCATTGATAAACGTCTTTGCAGAACTTCACAGTTAGTTACATTGTCGTCAACGATCAAAATATCTGATTCCTTGATATCATCATCAAGTGAGATTGAATACTCTATGTCTCCAAGAGATTTAAATAATGATTCTGCAGATTCAAGTTGATTAGAAGCATTATTATTATTTGGATCTATGGCTTCGCCTCTAATGTAATCAACAAAGACCTCAATAGCTTTTTCCGTCTCCCTTGCCAAATTGATGATTTGTTGAAAATCTTTAATGGCAGATTCATCTAAGTCATCTTCATAATCTTCCATTAATATTTCACTGTAGCCGATAATGGCATTGAGTGGAGTTCTTAAATTGTGACGAAGCTCAGAGTATTCTTCGGGAGATTTTTTTGCGTCTTCAGCATTAGCTCCAGTATTTTGTACAAATGCTACCTCATATTGTTCAATTAAATGAGTGCATGATGATTTTATCTGAGCTATTTCATCATCAGATACTAACTCGGCATCATTAAGAAATTTTTCAACTATATCGACATAATCAAAAATGGCATTTGCAGGCGTAATAAAATCTTGTTTAATTTGAGTTAGTACAATTTCTTCTGCGCCCTTAGAGGTATCTTTTGGAGTAAGCTTATCCATAATCTATGTTTCCTTAACTTGAAATGAGTCCAAAAAATCAGGGCGATGCATTAAATACCCTTGACCAATTTTGCATCCAAGATCTAACATCATTTTCTTATCTTCTTCTGTCTCAATGCCCTCTCCAATCATCTCCAAGTCAAGATCCTCGCAAACCTCTGAAACAAAGCTGATAAGCCTAGCCGTAGAGGGATCTGAAACATTAAACGTAAAGTGCTTATCTAATTTCACCACATCAATTGGAAGATCTCTTACATATTTTAATGAGGCGTACCCAGCACCAAAATCATCTAGAGCAATTTTTATGCCCTTTGCTTTTAACAAACTTAAAGACTTAGACGCAATGCTTATATCTGATAGCTCAGCAGTTTCGGTTACCTCTAAACCAAATTGATTTGGTGAGAGATTGTGCTTGTCGACAAAATCAGTAAAAATTGAGCAAAAATCAGGATGCATTATTGTGTGAGCTGAAACATTTAAATACAAAGTTGCATCTTTGAAACCTATCTCATCTTTTATTGCAAAAAATTTTTCTAACTGGACCAATGATTCTAAAACGACCAAAGAAAATAAGCTCTCACCTTCAATCTGGGGAATAATCTCATCATTTGGTAAATACCCACCCTCGCCATCTTGAAGTCTTAATAGAGCTTCGATGCCAGTAACTTCATTGGTCTCAAGATCTACTTGTTTTTGATATGCCAATTCTATCCTTTTATGCTCTATGCAATCTATTGCCTTTCTTAAGGCATCTAATCCAGACCTAGAAGAGCATAACAACTCTATCAACATGATGCCCTTCGACTCATCAACCGGTATCATGTGGACTCTTGTTCTCATTAAAAAATTTATCTCTCTTAAGGAAATTTCAATTGGAGTATCGTAATAAAGAGCAATGGATTCTAGATCACCAAAATTGTTTTTGACCTGATCATCAATTTTAATAACTGATATTTCATCCAAGCCTGATAAGTTGAAAATATAATTTGCAGCGAGATTTGCCCAAGCAATAGACCCATCAAGCTCATAGATAATGTATGGACTTGGATGATGCAATAGAGATTTAGTTAAGTAGCTTAATTCTTTGTCAGAATGCATTATTCTTATCCATATAGCTTGCTCTGTTTAATTTGTTCATCAACCAGCTCAACAAAATCTTCGGCAAAAGTAATTTTAATAAACTCCCATATCTCAAGATGCTTTGGTTCTTTAAACAACGTTTTGAATGAAACAAGCATTGCATTCCACTCTTCTTCATCCAGCAT
The DNA here is from genome assembly GCA_003331545.1 of SAR86 cluster bacterium. GTDB lineage: Bacteria > Pseudomonadota > Gammaproteobacteria > Magnimaribacterales > D2472 > D2472. Next base: position 9,567 of record QOPC01000001.1, on the reverse strand, counting down.
TCCTATTTTAAATTGATAGAACTGATTTTCCCTAGCTCTTAGCATCACGCTAAAATATGTTAAATAAACAGCATTTTCTTCTTTCGTTAACTCTTCATTATTTCTAAGTTTAATCTTAGTATTTACAAGGATAGGCTTCATGCCTGCAAGAGCAACCTTCTGATGAGAATCAGCAATATTTTGCCTTGCATTAGCTCGCGCAACTCTGTTTTGTTCTCTCAGTTCTGTAACCAAGAAATAAACGGTTACCAGAACTGTAAAAGGTCCAACAGTTTGAAGAATTAATATAATTGTTTCAAAATTCACTTGAGGTTTATATGTGTTTTTTTATAACTTTAATATAAGGTTTTTTTACAAGTCGGTAAAGAAACTTGAGGATATAAAAAAATATTTCTAACGTATAATAATCGCGTGCGCCCGTAGCTCAGCTGGATAGAGTACTTGGCTACGAACCAAGGGGTCGGGAGTTCGAATCTCTCCGGGTGCGCCACTTCTTATTTGGAGTTATAGAATTTTAGTGTTGAATCCTTAAGTGAAAAAAATCTTACTAAAAAAATATCTTTTAAATAATTTTGATATTGTCGCCATGGAGATTTTTGACCTTGCTTAGGTAGTTTATTCAATGCTCTTTGAACATAGCCCGAGGTAAAATCAATGTAATCATCATCGCCGATTGCATTTGAATCCGCTTCAGGGATACAGGCTGAGACTCCCTCTTTGTCCATTTGATTTAAAAGTCTACATACATATTCACATGTTAAATCTGCTCTAAGAGTCCAAGAGGCATTGACGTAGCCAAATGTAAAAGCCAGGTTAGGCACGCCGCTCAACATCATTCCTTTGTAGGAGAATTTTTTATGAGGTTCTACTTTTTTTTGATCAACAGTTACATCTATGTCATTTAGAACATTAATTTCTATTCCTGTAGCAGAAACAATGATGTCAGCTTCAATAAACTCACCTGACTCTACTAAAATTCCCTTCTCATTAAAATTTTCGATGACTTCAGTAACCACAGATGCTTTGCCATCTCTGATTGCCATAAATAGATCGCCATCGGGTACAAGACACATGCGCTGATCCCAGGGGTTATATTTAGGCACAAAATGTTTATCAACATCAAAATCTTGTCCAAGCTCTTCGCGAACTAAATTGATCAGCCTTTCTTTTATTTTTGCAGGGTATTTTCTTGATAGGTAAAATCCCAGGCTTGTTCTCAAAATATTTTTCCATCTAATTAGAAAATAAGTTAATCGAGTAGGAAATATTTTATTTAATACTTTATTCCATGAATCTTCTCCGGGAGCAGATACAACATAGCTAGGAGACCTTTGCAGCATGGTTACATGCGAAGCTTTTTTGGCAATTGCAGGAACCAAGGTTACAGCTGTTGCCCCGCTGCCAATAACAATTACCTTTTTGTTTGAGTAATCAATAGCCTCATCCCAGAATTGAGGATGGATAAACCTACCCTGGAATTCATCTTGATTAGGAAATTTAGGCATGAAGGGTTTGTCATAGCTATAATAACCTCCACATAAAAACAGGAAGTTGCACGTCATGGTAAATTCTTGTCCACCACTTTTGATAGTTAATTCCCATTGAGATTTTTCAGACATCCAATTTGATGAAACAACCTTATGATTAAACATTATTTGTTCTCTTAGGTTGTATTCATCGACCGTTTCATTCAAATATTCAAGAATAGAGGAGCCATCGGCAATTGATTTTTTATGGATCCAAGGTTTAAAACGAAAACCAAGCGTATGCATGTCAGAATCAGAGCGAACACCTGGATACTTAAATAAATCCCATGTACCTCCAAGAGACTCTCTTCCCTCAAGAATCACAAAAGATTTATTTTGACAGCTTTTTTGAAGGTTATAACCAGCTGCAATACCAGAAATTCCCGCTCCAACCACTACGACGTCTTTATGCATTAAAGCCCCTGAGTGTCATGGCCGAGACAAGTCTCTGATTGCTTTAAATTCATTACCTTCATACCAATTTGGCCATTGTGGACTATTTGCAAGCTCATTGCTAATATTAAAAATTACATCTATAGACTGATTGAGACCATCTAAATTCCAGTTTTCATCATATTCATCATCAACACCATGATAAGCATCTAATCTATATTGCTCTTCTATAATAAAACCTATCTCCCTGCCACCATCAACAAGATCAAAGCCTCCATCAGCATAAAGAACTGGCACACCTCTTTTTGCAAAACTTATATGATCAGATCTATAAAAATAGCCTTTTTCTGGATTTGGATCAGGGTTAATGTATCTGCCTGATTTCACTAATTCATCTTCCAGTAAATCTTCCAGTTCAGATGCCCCATAGCCAACAACTACCATGTCATTTGTTAATCCTGTTGGCAAAATAGCATCGTAATTAAAACCCGCAACAATGTTATCAAGGTTGATTGGCGGGTATTTCGCAAAATACTCAGACCCCAATAGTCCAGATTCTTCCAGCGTCAACGCCAAGAACATAATAGATCTTTCAGTATCAATTTCAGAAAATCTCTTGGCGAACTCTAATACAGCAGCAATGCCGGTAGCATTATCCACAGCACCATTTGCAATAGAATCCTCGCCAGGTTCTGTCGCATCCATAATCCCAAGATGATCCCAATGAGCCATAAATAAAATGTATTCGTCAGCTCTATCAGTTCCTTTTTTTATGGCAGCAACATTATGCGATAGAAGATATCTAACTTTATTGTGAATTTCAGAGCTAAGAGTTAACCCACGCAGCAAGAAAGGGGAAAATGTTGCCTCCAACGCAATCTCTTTCAGAGACTCATAATTAAAGCCAGTAAAACTTAAGATATCGTCTAAAGAGTTATCTCTGATCCAGCCCTCTAAAATTACTCTATCCGCACCTAAATCGTCTCGCTGAAGATCAAGCTGTGGTCCTTGCCAACTATTTTCAACAACAGACCATGGATATGCTGCAGGCTCTTCCTCGTGAACAATAATTGCAGCGGCAGCACCTTGACGCGCAGCTTCTTCAAATTTGTAAGTCCACCTTCCATAGTAAGTCATTGATCTACCATTAAATAATCTTAATTTTCCAGTAGCAAAACCTGGATCATTAATTAAAATTATTACTGTTTTACCTTTAACATCAATGCCCTCATAATCATTCCAATTATATTCTGGAGCAACTATTCCATAACCAACAAATACAACTTCGCTATCTCTAATTTTTCTATACTCTCTTGCCTGTTTGGTCCAAAAGACTACCTCCTCACCAGCAATCATTTTTCTATCGTTGCCCCTAAAAGACATGGTTAAGTAAGAAGAATCTTTTAAGGTAATTTCAGATGCAGGAACATCTAATAAATAATTTCCATCTACGGGCTCAAGATCAAGATCTTGAAAAGTCCTAGAAATAAAATTTTTAGTTAATTGGCCTCCTTCGGTTCCAGGTGCCCTGCCTTCAAACTCGTCAGATGCAAGTGTTGAGATCCAATATCTTAATCTTCCATCGGTTGTGTCGCTTAAGGAATCTGAACAACTCATTAAAATAATTGAAACAGATAGAATGGTAAGCAAAAATTGAGTCTTATTTATTTTCATGTCCATGTGTATATTCAGGTAAGTAAAGTATAAAATAGATTTCCAAATCAATGGGGTACAGATTCATGAAAATATTTTTTCAAGCTTTCATTATAAACTTAGCATTTTCGTTTTCATTGCATGCTTCTTTGTCGGAAGATTTGCCTGAAATTAACTATGAGACCTTTAAACTCGAAAACGGTCTTACAGTTATTGTTCATCAAGATAAGAAAGTTCCGATGGTGGCAGTTAATGTTTGGTATCACGTGGGATCAAAAAATGAGAAGGCTGGTAAAACTGGATTTGCTCACCTGTTCGAACATTTAATGTTTAATGGAACTGAAAATTACAATAGCGAGTATTTTGAACCATTTGAAAAAATTGGATCTACTGATCAAAACGGTACCACCAATTCTGATAGAACAAATTACTTTCAAAATGTGCCAACCAACGCTTTAGATTTAGCATTATGGATGGAATCCGACAGAATGGGTCACTTGCTTGGGGTTGTTGATCAAGACAAGCTTGATGAACAAAGAGGCGTTGTTCAGAACGAAAAACGTCAAGGCGAAAATCAACCGTATGGAAAAGCTTTTACAAGAATAGCTGAATCTGCATTTCCTGAAGGTCACCCCTATTCCTGGTCAACCATTGGGTCTATGGAAGACTTAGATGCTGCCTCATTGGAAGACGTTCAAGAATGGTTTAAAACCTATTATGGTCCGAACAATGCTGTATTAGCGTTGGCTGGAGATATTGATCTGGAAACAGCAAAAGAAAAGGTTACCAAATATTTTGGAGATATTCCTGCAGGACCGCCATTGGTTAAACCAGATATATGGATTGCTAAAAGAAACCAAGAAAAACGTGACATCATGTATGACAACGTTCCTCAAGCTAGGATTTATAAAACTTGGAATGTCCCACCAAGAGATACAGAGGCTGCTGCTCACTTTGATTTAGCATCCAGTGTGTTGGTGGGCGGAAAAGATTCTCCTCTCTACAAAGAATTAGTCTATGAAAAGCAAATCGCAACCAGTGTGTCTGCGTTTTATTACGACAGAGAGATTGCAGGAATGTTCTTTCTTATTGCTGACGTAGTCACAGGCGAAGACCCAGCCATGGTTGAGCAAGCCATGGATGATGTTATGAATAAGTTCATCAAAAGAGGTCCAGATACAAAACAATTAAAAATAGAAAAGACCAAAACACTTGCTGGATTTGTCAGAGGCATTCAGCGCATCGGTGGATTTGGTGGTAAATCAGATCTCTTGGCTACATGTCAAACCTATACAGGCAATCCAGGTTGTTATAAAAAAAGCATCGAATACCTTGATGCGGCAACCCCAGCAAAAATGAAGGCAACACTGGCTAAATGGATTGATGGGACTCCATACGTCCTTACAATCTTACCCAATGAAAAATTAGGAGTTAATGAAAGTTCGGTTGATCGAACTCAAGGCATCCCCTATCCAACAGAAAAAGTTTCATTTAAATTTCCAAAGCTGCAAACTGCAACCCTTTCTAATGGTGCGAAAGTTGTGTTGGCTCAGCGCCAAGGTATTCCTCTGGTTGAAATGAATTTTCAATTTAATTTTGGATACGCGCAAGAAAATAATGATGAACTTGGATATACAAATTTTATGATGGACATGCTTAATGAAGGTACGAAAAAATATTCGTCCTTAGAATTTGATAGTATCTTGGGTTCGCTTGGTTCTAATATTGGCTTTGGTTCTGATCTAGATACATCTTTTGTATCTGTCTCCTCTTTAAAATCTAATTTAGATCAAACTTTAGATCTTGCCAAAGAAGCCGTAATGTTTCCTACGTTTCCAAGCAATGAGATTGCTCGAATTAAAAAACAAACTTTGGCAGCTTTTAAGAGGGACGAATTTAGAGCCTCTTCTATTGCATTTAGAAATATCGGTAAACTTTTGTATGGTGAAGATCACCCATATGGGAAACTGTTAATAGGAGCTGGGGTATCAGAAACAATCCAAAACATAGATGCGGAGAAATTATCTGACCTGCATAAAAGAGCATTAAACCCTCAAAACTTAACATTTACAGTTGCCGGTGATATTTCTATTGATGAGATAGTTGATTTACTTGAATCAAAATTTGGAAACTGGAAAAGTGAATCTGGGAGCAGTTTAAGAGATCTTCCAAAAATGCCTCTGCCTGAAAAAAGAATGGTTTACTTAATTAACAAACCAAATGCAGAGCAATCATACATTGTTGCAGGTCAACTGCTTCCACCTACTGCCACAGCCGAGGAAATTAAAATTAATTACATGAATTATGCAATCGGTGGTAGCTTCACTTCTAGACTTAACATGAATTTAAGAGAGGATAAAAGTTGGTCCTACGGAGCTAGAACTCGTTTGGGTAATGCCAAAGGTCAAAGAGCCATGCTGGTAACAGCTCCTGTGCAAACGGATAAAACCTCTGAATCCATAACCGAAATAATCAATGAGTATGCTGCTTATTTAACCACCTCTCCTACGACAGAAGATGAGTTGAGCAAAAGCAAGGCCTCAAAAACACTTCGATTGCCGGGTCAATTTGAAACCATTAGTGCCCTTAAAAGTGGTGTTTCTGGCATCGTCACTTACAACAGGGATTTGGACTATCTCAATCAGCTTCCAGATCTGCTGGACGAGCCAACCCTTCAAGACGTTCAAGCCATGGCACAAAAGTACATAAAGCCCGATCAATGGACGTGGTTGATTGTTGGTGATTTAAGTAAAATTGAAGCATCAATTAGACAATTGGGTCTAGGCACAGTTTCGGTGATTGATTAATGGCTGAACCAGTATCAATTAGCAACGCTATAGCTAAAAAAACTTTTAGCTCAAATGCACATTTACCAATTCATGAATTTGAATCTGATGTTAATTTAACAGACCTTGATCTATTTACTAATGGGCAACCATTTGATGAGTTCAAAAAAATGCGTGAAAAAGCACCGGTCTATCTCCATGCCCCTTTTTTTAATGATCCAGAGCCGGGATTTTGGTCTCTTACTCGTCACGAAGACATCTTAAAGGTTTCATCAGATCCAAAGACCTTTTCATCGCAAGCTGGAACAGGAACCATGATTACCCTTGGCAGCGAAGACAGAAGGCATCCAAAGTTATGGCGTTCAGCCGTAGATCACATGCTAAATCTTGATGGCGACTTGCACATCAACCTCAGACGAGAGCACATGCCTTTTTTCAAACCAAATTATGTTGCAGATTTGCGGATAAAAGTTTCAGCAAAAGTTCAAGCATTGCTTGATGACATTAATACCAGTGAGCCATGTAATTTTGTCACTGCTTTTTCTCAACAATTACCAATCTTCACTCTGTCAGAAATTTTAGGCATTCCTGAGACAGACAGACAAAAACTTGTAACCTGGATGGAATTTTTAGAACTAGCCCAATACATTCAAGTGGAACAAATGAAAAAGGAATTAGAAGGCCAAAAAACAAATGAGCCAGTCGACACCAACATGCTAGAGATGTTCAATAACATGATTGATGAGATGTTTGAATATGGCAGAGATATCATGAATGCAAAAAGAAAAAATCCGTCCGATGATTTGCTTTCAGCAATTGCCAATGCTGAATTGGAAGGTCAGCAATTAAGCCCTGAATTTCTTGATGGGTCATGGTTGTTAATTATTTTTGCGGGCAATGACACCACCAGAAATACATTAAGTGGGGCAATTAAACTTTTGACTGAGAACCCCGATCAAAAACAAAAACTCATAGACAATCCTGAATTAATGCCTAATTTTCTTCAAGAATGCATACGAATGATTTCACCGGTAATGCACATGCGAAGAACTACAACTTGCAAAACCGAAGTTGGTGGTCAATTAATGGGTCCAGGAGAAAAGCTGGTGATGTGGTATGGAGCAGCAAATAGAGATCCAGATATATTTTTAAATCCTGACAAATTTGATATTGAAAGAGCAAATGCTGATAAACATTTAGCTTTTGGCATTGGCAGACATACCTGCATTGGTAAGCCAGTGGCCTTGATGCAATTAGAAGAGTCCTACAAACAAATTTTAGCTCGTTTTCCGGACATTCATATGAGCGGTGATTGGAAGGTTGCACCGAACAATTTTGTGCATGCGATTCAAGAGATGCCTGTTAAATTTTAAATTAGCTGCAAGCGTCTAATTGCTCATTTAAACTCAACCACAACTTTTCTACTTCTTCTATTTCAGTCTTAAGCTCTGTTTGATTTCTAATTAAATCATGTAAATCATCTTGAAAATCACCTTCATAAGTATCGGGTGACTGCAAAATGGCCTCAGCCTCTGCAATTTTTTCTTGCAATCGTTTGAGTCTTTTTTCTGCAGATAAAATATCGGCCTTGAGTTGCTTAATTATTTTTTGATCGATTTGTCTTTTGGCACCTGGTGTTTGCGCATCTGATTTAACTGATTTTCGAGATTGAGTTTTGTTTAAATTTTTTAAGATTCTTAAGCTGTAATCATGCAGATCGCCGTCAAATTCACTAAGACTTCCCTCTTCAACCAATAAAAATTGATCAACATTGTTGGCTAGCAAATGTCTGTCATGCGAAATTAACAAGATGGCCCCGCCAAAGGATTGTAATGCCATAGTAAGGGCTTGTCTCATTTCCATGTCGAGGTGATTGGTTGGCTCATCCATCAAAAGTAAGTTTGGTTTCTGGTAAGCAATAATGGCCAAGGCAAGTCTAGCTTTTTCGCCTCCAGAAAAAAGTTTAATTGGATCTTTGACCTTATCGTTCTTAAAGTCATAACCCCCAAGGTAAGTTCTTACTTGTTGCTCAGTTTTTTCAGGATCAAGTTGTTGAATGCATTGGTAGGCTGTTTTTGATAAATCTAAATCATCGACTTGATGTTGAGAAAAATAACCTACTTTTAAATTGCCGCCCTCAAATCTGTAACCATCAAGCAGCTTGATGCTGCCAACCAAACTTTTCATTAAAGTAGATTTTCCGGCTCCGTTTGGTCCCAGCAACCCTATTCTATCTCCAGGATGTAAACTTAAATTTATTTTTTGGAGCACCGGCTCTGAGTAACCGAGAGTTGCATCATCCAATGTTAATAAGGGATCAGAAATTTTATCTGCTTGAGGAATGCTGAAATGAAATGGTGAGTCAACGTGAGCTGGGGCTATGACCTCCATCCTTTCCAATGCTTTCACTCTGCTTTGTGCTTGCCTTGCTTTGGTGGCCTTGGCTTTAAATCGTCTGACAAAATCTTGCATGTGGGCAATTTCACGCTGTTGCTTTTTAAAGGTGGCAGCTTGCTCTGCCAATCGCAAAGCTTTAACCTCTTCAAATTGTGAATAGTTACCCGTGTAGAGCTCTATGGCTTGGCGGTAAATGTGGGCTATGGTGTTAACGCATTCATCTAGAAATTCTCGATCATGGGATATTAAGATAAGAGCTCCTTTGAAAGATTTAATCCAATCGGCCAGCCACACAATCGCATCTAGATCTAAGTGATTGGTTGGCTCATCGAGCAACAATAAATCTGATGGCTGCATTAAGGTTCTAGCAAGATTTAAACGAACACGCCAGCCACCTGAGAAATCTTTTACCGTTTTTTTTAAATCTTCTTGAGCAAAACCTAAACCGATCATCAATTGCTCAGCTTTTGATAAAGCTGCATGACCATCCAATGAATTGAAAATTGCATGCAGTTCGCCTAATTCATCAAAGCGTTCATTTGCTTCGGCTGCATGAATCTTTTGTTGGATTTCAATCAGTTGCTTGTCGCCCTTAAGAACGTATTGCACTGCCACATCATCTGTTCCAGGAACTTCTTGCGCTAAATAGGACATCCTGAGATCCTGAGGATAATCCAAGTAACCCTCCTCAACATCCAATTCTCCTGTGATCATCTTAAATAGACTCGTCTTGCCAGCTCCATTGGCACCAATAAGACCAACTTTCTTGTCTCTGTGAATGACAAAAGAAGCCTCTTCAAAAAGAAGATTGG